>NZ_JAUSCC010000025.1 GCF_030651745.1 Methylophaga sp. | reverse complement strand
GAGAGTAATTGGCTCGTTAACCACTTTTTGCACGGTGACAGCATATTTTTCAGCCTGTGGATCAGCAGCGAGATACAGCACTGAAAGCGGTTCACGAGGCAGTTTTTGTTGAAACAATTTCAACAAGGCTTTACCACCCTCGCCTTCAGCGATCACCACATGATGCATAGCGTGGTTTTGCCACACTAACGTCCCATAAATGGGTTTGCTCTTGATTGAATAACCTTTTTCCATCGTTGATCCTCCGGATAAGCTTTACGGCGTTTTATTTCACGGGATGCGTACGTAAACGCTGCGGATCATAGAAAGGTGTTTTTACTATCCTGGCAGTTATCGGGGTATCGGCGGCAATCACCACTTTGGTGCCGATTTGCGAATAAGCCGGTTTGATATGAGCCAAAGCGATGGATTGCATCAGATAGCGACTGAAACTCGGACTGGTAATCTCCCCGACCTCTTTATCATCAATCAGAATTTTGGCGCCCACTGGCACAGCTTCGGCACAATCACAACTCAATCCAACATGCTTAACCCGCTCACGACCTTTTAAGGCGATAACCGCTTGTTTGCCAATGTAGTCACCCGGTTTATCCAGATCGACGCACCAGTCCATGCCTACTTCCCATGGTGTGGTATCGCCTTCAGGCATATCAAATGGAAAGAATAGTAAAGCCGCTTCAACCCGGGTCAGATCCAGTGAATCCCACGAACAAGGAATCACACCAAAAGGCTGGCCTTTTTGCAGAATGCTGTCCCAAATATGAATAGCATCCGCTGAGCTGCAATACACTTCATAACCCTGCTCACCGGAATAACCACCACGCGACAGCATGATCTTGCAGCCAAACAGCGTGGTTTCAACATGTTTGAAATAGGCCAGTTCCGCCAAGTCAAAATCCAGTTCCGGATTCAGTACATCAATGGCTTTAGGTCCTTGCAATGACAGAACATGGGCATCCATATCCTGTGCAACCTGTACATCTTCGCCTTCTGCCAGCATCGCCAGAGTCTGCTGGGTAATGCCGCCGCCATGCGATAAACGATATTTATCTTTGGCATCACAAATCACCATAATGTCATCGACCAGCGCACCAGCGTCATTCACTTCACCCGCCAACCTGGCGCTGCCAGGCTCAAGCTTGGTGACATCAATCGTCACTAACTGATCCAGCACTTTCAAAGCGGCTGGGCCAGTGACATTGACGATATTCAGTCCCGAGACATCATAAAGACCGGCACGAGTGCGGACTGCGACAACTTCATCATGGGGATCGGTGTGATATGACCAGGGGATCGGCATGTCATTCCAGGTATCTCCATCCAGCGTTGAACCCAGTTCACGGTGACGACCATTGAGTATCGAATTTCTGCTCATCTGACTTTCCATCCTGCTTGTTTAATGATGGTTAACAAAATTAACTGAAAGTCAGTTTTGGCAACATTCTCAAGAGGGATTACTACCAAGGAGGTAGCTGATTTTCAGGGAGATTTTTAGATAGAGTGGGTTGGAGATTTACACAAAAAAGGGGGCAGAGACTGCCTTTAATCTGCCAAACCTGAACAGAGGGGGGGTAAAAACTCTTCAGGACTAGCCAATCAAAGGCAACATCTGCCCTTTTCGGTTAAGCATCAGGGTGAATCGGTCTCTCATCACCTCCACTTATGGAGGCAATGAAAGATGCACAAACCCTGTTCAGCTATTAGTAATTGTTAGCACCGGGGATCCAGTTGGTACCTGCCAGCGGAACCCTTGCCATGGCAGCGGACTCAACAGTTAAGGCCACTAAATCTTCCGGTTCCAGATGACGCATATCGTTTTTACCGCAGGCACGTGCCAGCGTTTGCGCTTCCATGGTCAGTACCCGCAGATAGTTGGCCAGACGACGGCCACCTTCAACCGGATCCAGACGTTTACTGAGTTCAGGATCCTGGGTGGAAATACCGGCCGGATCTTTGCCTTCATGATAATCATCATAAAAACCGGCAGCTGAACCAATCGCTTTAAACTCTTCATCGTATTTAGGATCGTTACATCCCAACGCGATCAAGGCCGCTGTACCAATCGCCACTGCATCCGCACCTAATGCCATACACTTGGCGACATCTGCACCGTTACGAATACCGCCGGAAACAATCAACTGCACTTTGCGGTGCATGCCCATTTCCTGCAGTGCCTGAACGGCTTGAGGAATCGCCGCCATGGTTGGAATACCAACATGTTCGATAAACACTTCCTGTGTTGCTGCGGTACCACCTTGCATACCATCGACCACGATGACATCAGCACCGGCTTTCACCGCCAGTTTCACATCATAATAAGTGCGTGTCGCGCCGACTTTGATATAGATAGGCACTTGCCAGTCGGTGATTTCGCGTAATTCCAGAATTTTGATCGCTAAATCATCCGGCCCGGTCCAGTCTGGATGACGACAGGCACTACGTTGATCCACACCCATCGGCAAGGTACGCATTTTGGCAACACGTTCTGTGATTTTCTGACCCAGCAACATACCGCCACCGCCCGGTTTAGCACCCTGCCCTAACACTACTTCAATGGCATCGGCTTTGCGCAGATCATCCGGATTCATACCATAACGTGATGGCAGATATTGATAAACCAATTTAGTAGACTGGCCACGTTCTTCCGGTGTCATACCACCATCACCTGTGGTGGTGGAAGTGCCAACCGCAGAGGCACCACGGCCTAAGGCTTCTTTAGCATTGGCCGACAACGCACCGAAACTCATACCGGCAATGGTCACCGGGGTTTCAATCACAATCGGTTTTTTGGCAAAACGGGTGCCTAATGTGACTTGGGTATTACATTTTTCACGATAACCTTCCAACGGGTAACGCGACATACTCGCGCCCAGAAATAACAAGTCATCGAAATGCGGTACCTTGCGTTTGGCACCCCAGCCACGAATGTCGTAGATACCGGTATCGGCTGCCCGGCGAATCTCGGCCATGGTCGAGCGATCAAAGGTTGCTGACTCACGGAGTTCGGTAAGGTATTTCGTTTTTTCACTCATAATAAATTCCTCGTAAAATCAGCTTTAATACGCAGAAGCGTTATCGACTTTAAAGTTGTATAGCTGGCGTGCAGAACCATAACGCTTGAAAGCGTGAGGATCTTCATCCACTCCGGCACGTTGCAGCACTTGGCTCAGTTCCTCGATATGCTCTTGTCGCATTTCTTTGGCAATACAATCCGCACCCAATGATTTCACTTCGCCTTTCACATAGATGTGAACTTCATAAAGCGAATCGCCCAAGGCATCACCGGCATCACCACAAACAACAAGATTACCGGCCTGGCCCATAAAACAGCTCATATGACCAACATTACCGGTAACAACAATGTCCGAACCTTTCATGGAAATACCACAACGTGAACCGGCATCACCTTCGATGACCAACAGTCCACCGATTGAGGTGGCCCCGGCAGAAGAAGATGCATTCCCTTTCACGCGAATACTGCCTGACATCATGTTCTCTGCTACACCTTGGCCGGCACTGCCGTGAATCACGATATCGGCTTCTTTATTCATGCCACCGCAGTAATAACCGGCATGACCCTTAATATCGACTTTGAGCTTCTGATCAAGTCCTACGGCCAGGTTGTGCTGTCCTTTTGGATTAAGCACTTCCCATTCTGTTTCGGTGCAGTTTTTGGCCTGATCATGTAACGCCTGGTTTAAATCACGCACCGTCTGTGTTGCTAAATCAATTGTTTTCATTGTGTTCCCCTTACTGTTCGCCGATCACTTATCACCACGTTCCCAGACGTAAATCGTCGCAGGTTCAGGTTCCCACACCTTGGCATTCTCAATACCAGGTAAGGTGGTCAGGGCTTGATATTCAGATGCCATAGCTACGTAGTCATCGGTTTCAGCAATTACCGCCGGTTTGCAGGCAATCGGATCACGCACCACGGCAAAGCCATTTTTTGTGCCGATGGTGAAAGTGTAAAAACCATCCAGATCCTGCAGCGCATGCTCCAACGCCTGATTCAGACTATCGCCCTGTTGCAGGCGGTAGGTCATATAGCCCGCTGCGACTTCAGTGTCATTGTCAGTATCAAAGTGAATGCCTTCGCGTTTTAATTCAGCGCGCAGGCGATTGTGGTTGGATAACGAACCGTTATGTACCAGACACAAATCCATGCCGGTGGAGAACGGATGGCTACCGGCCATAGTCACAGCAGATTCAGTCGCCATACGGGTATGGCCGATAATGTGGCTGCCTTTCATCTGGCCCAGTTTGAACATCTCGACAATGTTTTGCGGCAGACCGACTTCTTTCAAAATCTCAATGGATTTACCGGCACTCATCACCATGACGTCATGAGCATTCTCATGCAAATAGGCGATGGCATCGTCGGCATCCGCCATCAGCTTCAATACGGCGACTTTGCTGTTTTGAAACCAGTCGACTTTGGTCGAAAATGCGGTTTCCAGACGTTTAGCCAGCCCGGCCCAATCATAATTTTCATCTTCATGACGCAGTGTTAATTTGACTGAGTCATCTGCCACTTCGTCACCATAAATCGCAAAACCGGCACTATCCGGACCACGATCAGTCATTGCGATCAACATGGGCACAAACAATTGTCCCAGCTGGCTTTCCAGCGACTCGTTTTTTAAATACAGGCCGACTATTCCACACATAATGATTTCCTCTTCAATAAGCTTGATAAACCGATCAGAAAAACTCGGCGTAGCGTTTGCGTTCCCAATCGGATACATGACGTGAATATTCAATCCACTCCATGCGTTTTACTTTGATAAATTCATCGACGATTTCTGAGCCCATTTTTTCTCTGAGCACACTGTTGGCAGCCAAAGCATCCAACGCTTCGTTCAGATTTTGTGGCAACACCCCAATGCCTTTTTCTTTCAATTCGGCTTCGCTCAAATCGTATAAATTGATGTTGTGTGGTGCGCCTGGATCCAGCTCACGTTCAACACCATCCATACCGGCAGCAATCAATGCAGCGTGCACTAAATATGGATTACAGCTGGAATCCGGTAAGCGGAATTCAAGACGGCCATAAGGAATACGCACCATCGCCGAACGGTTGTTATCGCCATAACAAATATAGGCTGGCGCCCAGGTCGCACCGGAGGCCGCTCCACCAACCACCAGACGTTTATAGGAATTCACAATCGGCGCGGCAAAGGCACATAAAGAATCCGCGTGATGCAGCAAGCCACCGATAAAGTGATAAGCCATTTTTGACAGGCCCATGCCATTGACATCGCTGTCATCGTTAAACAGGTTTTTGCCATCCTTATCGGTAATCGACAGGTGGAAGTGCATACCATTACCAGTGCGATCAGAGAACGGTTTTGGCATAAACGAGCAGACCATATCCATGCCGTTGGCGATTTCACCAGCCGCCATCCGCACAAAGGTAAAGCGGTCCGCAGAAGTCAGCGCATCACTGTAGGTATAGTTGATTTCAAACTGGCCGTTGGCATCTTCATGGTCGATTTGATACACATCAAAATCTACCTGCTGCAGCGAATCCACCAACGATTCCAGGAAGTTTCTTGAACGTGACAGACCTTTGTAGTCGTAGCAGGGTTTATCCAAAAGATCACTTTCATCAACCGGCAACAGACTGCCATCTGGGCCACGGTTAAATAATGAAAACTCTGGTTCAAGACCGGTGTTCATGGTCCAACCTTTGTCCGCCAGCTGGGTTAATTGTTTTTTCAGAACTACCCGGCTGTCATAAGGATGCGGTTTTCCATTGACGTGACCATCGCAGACGATGCGTGCATAACCCGGTTGCCAGGGCACGATCGATAATGTGCTTAAATCACCACGTGCCAGAAAGTCCGGTCCATGCGGTTCCATGCCCAAGCCCCAGACCGCGAATCCGGCAAAGCCTGCGCCTTTTTCGACCACATCCTGCAAGCAGCTGGCAGGAACGGATTTGGTTTTGGCAACGCCATGTATATCGACAAACTGTGCCAGCACATATTTGATGTTATTGGTTTCCAGGAACTGTTTTGCTTCTGCTAACGATTTCATAAGCCCTTCCTTAATGTTGAGATCCGCAATCGGTTAAATCTTTGGGTAAAAGTGATGCAATCCCACGGCTCCGCCGCCTGCTTCTTCAATAATGTTCAGCAAGGTCTTCCACAGATAAGGTCCGTAAGTTCCATCACACCAGAGTCGATAGATGCGCTCTCCATTAAGCGTTTGGCTCAGCAACGTTGCTGAAACCCCTGCAATGACTGTCATGATCAGGTGGTTTTCTGTTGCCAGTTCGGCCACCAGATCGATTTCACAAATTTCTGCAAATAATGGTTGGATTTTTGTGCCCGTGAGAATGAAAGCCGCGTCGTTGCGACTGACTTTGTGCACGCCCTCTGCAGATGAGAGCGCACTAACGGGCGGGTTAACATTGGTTGTTTGGTCTTCAATTAAAAATTCACTGTTACCGAGTCGCATCACCAGACGATCGTTATCCAGTAACCATTGATTAGCAGCGGCTGGCAAAGTCATACCCTGTTGTTGCAAATAACTCGCCGCCTGACTGCCTTTTACGCTTACCCGGCTAAAGCCGCTGGCATCACAGATCGCCAATGTGCTGGCACGTTGTGATTCGGTCTCAGTATCGGCAAAACGCAGGGCCATCAGCATGCCATTGACTTCTCCCAGTTGCGGGTTCTGCTTGGCTTGAGCAAAGGCGATTGGGCTTTTCAAAATAGTCGATTTCATTTCCGCAGTTTCCTATGCACTTTTCGCCAATTCGGTTGGTGACTCAATTACGGTGGCCGTAATCAAATCGCCAGCATCATTTCGGATATCAAAGCGGCTTCCAGGCTGGCGTTTTTGTGGCGGCACAAACGCAATGCCAATCACGCGTTGCAGATAAGGGCTGTAGGCAATACTGGTAATGCGGCCGGTTATTTCACCGTTATCAATCACCAGATTGCATTCGTTGGGTAATTCCCCAGAAAAACTGTCATCCAACACAAAATTCACCAGAGTTTTGTTAAGCGTTTTTTTGGCGATAATTTGCAGGCTGCGTTTACCGGTAAAAAATGTCTTGTCCATCGCAAGCAACTGCTCGGCATGGGCTTCAAATGGATTGGTCAGGCCATCGGTATCATGGCCTATCAGGTGATGACCCATTTCCAGCCTTAACAAGCGCTGGGCATCAGTGCCATATGGCATCAAACCAAACAGTTCACCGGCCTGCATCAGCTGATTCCAGACATATAAACCGCTTGCCGCTGGCAGATGAATTTCAAAGGCCTGATCAGCGACAAAGGCCACCCGCAGTAATAAGCAGTCGATTCCAGCTACCGTGGTTTCCACCACACTGCCGGTTGGGAAAGCGTTGGCTGATAAATCCACTGTGGTTAATTGCGAAAGAATGTCTGCCGCCACCGGGCCGGCAATGGTCATCGCGGCGTTAACGCCGGTCAGATTTGCCAGTGATATGTTCAAACCGCTGATTTGTAATTCGCGTTGCAGCTGGCGATAAACCATGGCGGAATTGGTGGTGCTGGTGGTCAGATAAAAACGATCCGCTGCCAGTCTGCATGCCAGACCGTCATCAACCATTACACCGGCTTCATCGAGCAGCATGGCAATGCGATATTGGCCAACTTTCTGCCCCGCGAATTTGCCGGTATAAACCCGTTCGAGAAACACCGCGGCATCCGGGCCATACACTTCGATCTTGCCCAGCGTGCTGTTATCAATCATTCCGGCTTTAGTACGTACCGCCATGGCTTCCTGTTGCAAAGCCTGTTCCGCCGTTAGTGTGCTACCCGCTGGCAGATAATGTGCAGGACGCAACCACAGACCGGCCGCGGTCATTTTTCCGCCATTTTCAATGTGCCATTCATGCATCGCGGTATATCGATGTGGATGAAAACCACGACCACCTAAATGACCAATCGGTGTCGGATGAAAAAATGGTCTGGCTGTTGTTGAACCAATTTTTTCAACCGGCAAATCCCGAATCCGTGCCAGGATCCGAATGGCATTCATATTGGAATGCTTGCCCTGGCTGGGGCCCATGCCGACTGTAGTAAAACGTTTCATTAACTCAATGTTGTCAAAGCCTTCTTTGGCAGCATTGATAAAGTCTTTCACCTGAATATCTTCATCAAAGTCGACAAAGTTTTTGCCTTTGGGATGGTTGACCACCGGATAGGCATGGCTTGGTGACGCTTGCAGAGCTGCATTGACCATTACAGCCGGAACACTTTTATCCAGATAATTCAACGCTTCGGCCGCAGCACGTTGCCCGTCCAGTTGACGCTGTTCAAGATCAAATACACCGTTAACCTTGCCAGCCGCAAACACACCTGCCGGCAATTCAGCAGGCACAAATTGTTGCAGTCCGTTATCAAAGCGCATTTTAGTGCCAGCCTGATATAACAGTGCTGCAGCTGGTGCCCAACCGGCACTCATCGCTACGCCATCACATTTAAGACGAATTTTGTTTTTGGTATCGGCTTCGGCCATCAATTCATCGTAAGGACAAATCACCACTTCCGAGACACCCAGTTTGTGTTTGGAAGCAATGACTTCATAGATGCAACTGGCTTTATGAACAGCGACCTGCTTGCTTTTAAGCTCAGTCACCAATGGTGAGCTGCTGCCTTCACGACGCATATCAATCACTGCCAGCACATCCACGCCGGCGGCCAGTAGATCCAATGCAGTGCGATAACCGTAATCGTTGGCTGTAACCACGACACCTTTATCAAATGGTTTGACCGCATAACGATAGATAAGCCGTTGTGCAGCTGAGCCCATCATTACGCCGGGCAAATCATTATTGCGAAAGACCGGTGGTTGTTCGAAAGCTCCACTTGCCACGATCAATGCTTTGGCACGCACTTTGGTTATACCGGTAGTTTCAACAATCGGCACCAGATGATCAGCGTAATAACCCGCTGCATAGGCATTGGTTATCAGGCGTATATTGACATGACTCTCCACAGCACTGAGTAACTCTGCTAACTGTACAGTTGAATCAGTTGCCATATCGTAAGTCAGACTGCCACCGGCTTTGGCATTCTCATCCACAATGATCACTGACAGACCTTGCTCTGCCACGCTGATCGCAGCTGACAGCCCTGCGATGCCCGCGCCGATAATCAACACATCACAATGTGCATGTTGTTTCGGTTTGGTAATTCTCGGGTAATTAAAATTGACCTCGCCCAAGCCAGCCGCTTTACGGATCTTGTCTTCCCAGAAAGGGAAAAACCGGCGCGGCGTATGAAAGGCTTTGTAATAGAACCCAACCGGTAATAACGGAGATATTTTGTCGATAAACTGACTTTTATCTTTTAATACACCGCCTGTCGTATTGACCGCCATCAGCGTCATATCGGCTTTAACCGGCCACACATCGGCGCGGATATTGGTATCTTCGCCATCCGTCATCAAGGCGTTAACGTCATGATTCGCCATGGTCAGAATGCCCCGGGCACGATGGTATTTGAAACTGCGTCCCAATACCTTGATGCCGTTAGCCCATAACGCACTGCTGATGGTGTCACCTTCAAAAGCGGTAACTTGCTGGCCTTCATAACTAAAGGTAAAAGGCTTATCGCGCTGGATCCATTCAGTGGATTGGTTTGTTAACCGTGAGCTCATACTGCCACCTCCAGTTTCGGTAACAGGTAAGTGCGGCTAACCTTGTCAGTAATCGTATTACGCTCTGCTATAAACCAAGTGCCACTAGGCATGTGATACCACCATTCTTTTTTATAACCAGGCGCACCACTGCGATAATGCACATAGGCTGCCCACTGTTGATCGGTGCAACTATCTGGATCAGGCATAGTGCGAAATTCACCGCCATAGCTGAATTCACTTAGCGGTCTGATTCCATTAACAGGACATTGCAGTAATTTCATTGCGATACTCTCGTTTAATGGCCGACTGAAGCGGCACCTTTTTCACCGGTCAATTCGTAATCTTCGAAACGTGATAAACGAAATGACTTAATTAATTCCGGGGCCATATCCTTGGCGATGGTTTCAGCCATGGTTTTGCCACTGATAGGGGTGGCTTTGAATCCCCAGGTTCCCCAGCCGGCATCCAGATAAAAACCTTCAATCGGTGTTTTGCCCATGATCGGGGCAAAGTCCGGGGTTAAGTCCGCCATACCGGCCCATTGGCGAACTACTTTGACGTTGGAAAGAAACGGAAACATATCGGTGATATGTGAAGTCAGTCCTTCAACGAAATCCAGTGATGAACGGGTCGAGTGCATCTCATAGGGATCTAAAGATGAGCCCATCACCAACTCGCCGCGCGAAGACTGACTGACATAGACATGCAAACTGCCGGAAACCAGAATCGTATCGAGCCAGGGTTTCATTGGCTCAGTGACACAGGCCTGCAAAGGATGAATGACGATTGGCGTTTGCAAATCCACCATCTGAGTAATACGCGGGGTAAATCCTGCTACCGCTGACAACACTTTATTGGTGCTGATATAACCATTATTGGTTTGCACGCCGCAGACCTTGCCGCCTTTCACATCAATGCGGGTTACTTCAGTGTTCTGGAAAATTTCCACACCCAGCTGATCTGCGCCACGAGCATAGCCCCAGGCCACACCATCATGGCGGGCAACAGAGCCCGGCGCGTGATACAACGCACCTAAGATAGGTGCCTGACCGCTGCAGGAAATATCCAGTTGTGGGCAGGCTTTGGAAATTTCCTCTGGACCGACGACATAGCTTTCCACACCAACGTGTTTGTTGACCTCAGCCCGCCAGCGCATGGTACGCATCGCTGATTCGGTATGCGCCAGCGTGAAATGTCCACGATTGGAATAAAACAGATTCAGATCCAGCTCTTCGGACAGACCTTCATAAATCTTGACGCTGGCATCGTAGAACTTGACGCCTTCCGGTGTCAGATAGTTGGAACGGATAATCGTGGTATTACGGCCGGTATTACCGCCACCGATATAACCTTTTTCAAGAACGGCTACGTTGGTGATGCCGTGATCTTTTGCCAGATAATACGCTGCTGCCAGACCATGACCACCACCGCCGATGATAACGACATCATAGGTTTTCTTTGGCTCAACGCAGTCACGGAAAAAGCGTGGTGCCGGGTGTTCCCGGCTGATTGCGTATTTCAACAAACGTAACGGCATGAATAATCCTCTTGCTGTATTGCCATCCCATCTACTACCAAAGGAGTAGCTTGCTCTACCACCTTCTAAGTAAACTTTATTTCACTCAGTGAAACTTTAGCTCTATTTACGCATTTGTGTTTTTCGCTGTCAATAGATTTGTTAAACTTTGTTTCACCATATGAATCAACTAGCGCAGAACAAACTAAAATTTCGTGTATGATCAAGGCACTGTGTGGTGAACAAGGAAATCCATGTGAACGAAAAAAATGAAATACCGGGAACGGACTCCGCGCCAAAATCGCTGGATAAGCATCTTGGTAACACCTTGCGGCATCTACGATTGGAAAACGGGCTGACCATTGCTGAAGTTGCCGAACGTGCAGCGTTAAGTCGAGGCATGCTGAGTAAAATTGAAAATGGCCTCACCTCTCCCAGTCTGGAAAAGCTTGAACATCTGGCCAATGCGCTGGGGGTCACACTCTCCAAATTATTCCATGACTACGACACGCCAAAAGGCGGTGCGCAGTACGTTAAAAATGGCGAAGGAATGGAAGTGGTCAGACGTGGCACAAAATGCGGCCACACCTATCATCTGCTGGCATACGATCAAGGCCCGAAAAAACTGTTTGAACCGTTTTTAATTACCTTGGAAGAACAGGGCGAAATCTTTGCACCGTTTGAACATCCGGGTACTGAGTTCATTTATATGTTGGAAGGCCGGCTGGAATATACCGTCGGTGACGAGCTTTATGTTTTGGAACCTGGTGATTCGCTGACGTTTAATGCCGAGCAACCACATAGACCAGAAAATATTCTGCAAATGCCTATCCGTTATCTGGCGATTATTTATTACGATAGTCTGGATAGTACAAACGATATTGAATTGTAAAAAAACCGGGGACATGCCCCGGTTTTTATCTGGAAATAATTAAGCAATTTCTATAAGCACTTCACCCGGTGTCACCCGGTCGCCTTTGCTGACATGAATCGCTGTGATCTCACCGTCGATATTAGCCAGCAGCTCAGATTCCATTTTCATTGCTTCGATAATCATCGTCGATTGACCGGAGTTTACTTTGTCCCCAATGTTGACCAGGACTTCCACTACGTTACCTGGTAACGGTGTAGTGACATGACCGGGATCACTAGCTTTCTTGCGCCCCGGTTGTGAACCGCCCGAAACGAATTCACTGATGGTTTCAAATACCACTTCTTCCGGCATGCCATCGACTGACACATATAACTTACGCTTTCCACCACCGACATCACCTACACCGGTAATCGCCACATCGTAGCTTTCACCGTGGACATCAACTTTGAATTCTGTGGAAACAGTTCCTGCTGCTTTGCCTTTACTTTCCGGAATCAGCGGTTCGGGTTGTAATGTGCCATCCAGACGTTGTTGTAGAAATTCGCGACCAATGTCGGGAAACATTGCAAAGGTCAATACATCTTCTTCACAGGTCGCCAAATCACCGATTTTGGCGCGTAATTTGTCCATTTCTGGCGCAATAGCATCGGCTGGACGAGTTTCCATCACCGTTTCATTGCCTATGGCTTTACGTTGCAGTTCAACATTAATCGGCGCCGGTGGCTGGCCGTAACCGCCCAGCAGATAACGTTTAACTTCATTAGTAATGGTTTTATAACGCTCGCCACTTAATACGTTGTATACCGCCTGAGTACCGACAATCTGTGAAGTTGGTGTTACTAAAGGCGGAAACCCCAGATCTTCACGGACTCTTGGGATCTCGGCAAATACTTCACGGATCCTGTCTAAAGCATTCTGCTCTTTCAGTTGATTGGCCAGATTGGACATCATGCCGCCCGGCACTTGATTGATTTGCACCGAGACATCTTCGCGGGTGAACTCACTTTCGAACTGATGATATTTTTTCCGTACTTCACGGAAATAATCGGCAATTTCCGAAAGCAGATTCAGATCCAGACCGGTATCCCATTCGGTGCCTCTTAATGCCGCAACCTGACTTTCGGTTGCCGGATGACTGGTGCCGCCCGCGAAAGACGAGATTGCCGTATCAATGCGATCCACACCTGCTTCAATGGCTTTTAACTGACACAGTGGTGCCAGACCCGAGGTCGAATGACTATGGATCACCAACGGCAAATCCACAGCAGATTTAATAGCTTTAACCAACTCATAAGTCGGATACGGTGCCAATAAGCCTGCCATATCTTTTATCGCAATCGAATCAGCCCCCATATCGCGAAGTGTTTTGGCCTGTTCCACAAATAATTCCGGCGTATGTACTGGGCTGGTGGTGTAACTGATGGTGCCCTGTGCATGCTTTCCAGCATCTTTCACAGCTTTTAATGCCGTTTCCAGATTACGCATATCATTCAGTGCATCAAACACTCGGAACACATCGATGCCATTCTCAGCGGCTTTGGCAACAAACGCCTGTACCACATCATCTGCATAATGCCGGTAGCCCAACAGGTTCTGTCCACGTAACAACATTTGCAGACGAGTATTGGGTAACATGCCGCGTAACAACCGCAGGCGCTGCCAGGGATCTTCTTTCAGATAACGCACGCAGGCATCAAATGTCGCCCCGCCCCACACTTCCAATGACCAGAATCCCACACGATCCAGCTTTTCACAGATCGGCAACATGTCATCGGTACGCATACGGGTAGCAATCAACGATTGATGTGCATCACGCAGAGTCACATCGGTAACTTGAATTTGTTTCATAACAATTCTCTCCGGCTAACTTGTTTTACCAGCCTGCATGCGCGGCGATGGCGGTTGCCAGCACCAAAGCTAATGCGGTGGGATGACGTTTATCTGAATAGGTCAGTAATTCGGGATGGGCAGCAACAAAGCTGGTATCGAATTTTCTTGCTCTGAAATCGGGATGTTTAAGGATTTGTTGATAATAGCTGGCAGTGGTTTTAATACCATGCAAACGCATATCATCCAAAGCGCGGCGACCACGATCTACTGCATCTTCCCAATCCAATGCCCATACCACCAGCTTCAAACACATTGAGTCAAAATACGGTGGGATTTCATAACCGGTATAAATTGCGGTATCCACCCGAACGCCTGGGCCACCTGGTGCATAATAATGTGTGATACGTCCAAAGCTGGGCAGGAAATCGTTTTTTGGATCCTCAGCATTAATACGAAACTGCAGAGCAAAACCGCGATATTGAATATCTTCCTGCCGGTAACGTAATGTTTCGCCCGCAGCGATACGTAATTGTTCACGAACAATATCGATACCAGTGATTTGTTCGGTGATGGTGTGCTCGACCTGAATCCGGGTATTCATTTCCATGAAATACACCTGATTCCCGGTAAGCAGAAACTCAACCGTACCGGCGTTTTCATAGCCGACTGCTTCGGTAGCTTTTACTGCCAGCCCGCCGATATAGTTACGTTGCTCTGGAGTGAGTTGTGGGCTGGGAGCTATTTCAATCAGTTTCTGATTACGCCGTTGGATTGAACAATCACGTTCGTATAAATGCACCACATTGCCATGACTATCAGCCAATACCTGTACTTCGATATGCCGAGGATTAACAATGCACTTTTCCATAAATACTTCGGCTGAACCAAATGCCTTGGTCGCTTCGGATATAACGCGGGGAAACTGCTGTTTAAGTTCAGCAGGCGTATCACAACGGCGAATGCCTCGGCCACCACCGCCCGAAGTAGCTTTGATCATGATTGGATAGCCAATCTCTTCGGCAACGATTAATGCTTCTTCAACATTTTCAAGATTACCGTCCGAGCCTGGAGTGATCGGCACGCCAGCTTTCCGCATACTGTCACGAGCGGCGGTTTTATCACCCATCTTTTCAATAACGGAAGCTTTTGGCCCGATAAAGATAATGCCGTTTTGTTCACATAGACGAGCGAACTTGGCATTTTCTGAGAGAAAACCATAACCGGGATGAATGGCATCACAGCCGGTTTCTACCGCCAGATTTACCAGACGAACTGGGTCGAGATAGCCTTCCAGTGGATTTTCGCCTAACGAATAAGATTCATCGGCACGCTTTACATGTAAGGCATAACGATCGGGTTCAGTATAAATAGCTACTGAACGAATACCCATTTCTGAGCAAGCCCGGACAATTCGTACAGCAATTTCACCACGATTGGCGATCAGGATTTTTTTCAACATAGCTCAGCCTCGGCCAAATTTGTGGGCAAAGCGTAAAACAAAATACTGATAAACAAAAATCAATTAAATATAATTCATCGATAAGTAAAAACTTATCACTCACTTATCAGGTGCAAAATCATGGCGCTCAGCCTGCAACAATTATTAACTCGGCTGTCTTTAAGACAAATGCAGGTATTCCAGGCGGTCTATCAACACAAAGGTTATCGTAAAGCCGCGGAACATCTTGGTTTGAGCCAACCGGCGGTGAGCTCACAAATGCGTCATCTGGAAAACGCTCTGGAGCAGCCATTATTCGAATATATCGGCCGGCAACTGTATTGCACCGAAGCTGGTGAACGGGTGGCCAATTTTATCGAACGGCTATTCGGGCAAATGAGTGAACTGCAAACCGAATTGAATTTGTTACGTGAAGCGCTATCAGGTGATTTGAAGATGAGTATTGTCAGTTCTGCTCAATCAGTAGTACCTCACTTATTAAGTAGCTTTCTCGAAGAATATCCTGCTATCAACTTGCATATTGAAGTAGTGAATCGAGCTCAGGCTCTAGAACGATTAAAACTAAATATCGATGACCTAGTGATTATGGCCATGATACCTGAGGGCCGATCATTATCTACGCTGCCGTTTTTGGATAATGAATTGATTGCTGTGATACCCGCACAACATAATTTGTCTGAAAAATTACCTCTATCCGCTAAACAGTTTTTTGCTGAACCAATGTTAATACGTGAAAACGGATCCGGAACACGATTTGCAGTTGAACAACATTGTCAGCAACATCGATTACAGCTCAACCCGTTAATGGAATTAGGTTCAAATGAAGCCATAAAACATGCAGTGTTAGCAGGTCTTGGAGTGGCTATTTTGCCAAAGCTAAGTGTATTGGCCGAATTACAGACGGGCATACTAAAAACGTTAGATATTCCAGACTTTCCAATTCGTCGCTCCTGGTGCTTGGTCCACCCCATGGGGAAATATCCATCGCGTGTTGCACAAGCATTTATTGACCATGTGTATGCTCGGCTTGAACAAATTCATGCTCATTTCCGTGACGTTTCAACACGCCCCATTAGACACGGCAGATCACCTTAATTGCTTTCTCTTAATAAACACTTAAAGTTGACGTTTTTATACTGAAACGACGAGATGTGGCTATCTCGTGCATATAAAAAATTATGGCAAGCAAAGGAGAGTGAAATGTTACATGACAACCATGAACGTTATGGGTCCATAACGCGTATTTTTCATTGGGTGATAGCAATCGTAGTGCTGCAGCAATTTTTCAAATTTGCTGATCGCATAAATGAGGGTGAGCATTGGCTAGGTGATACCTTTGGCCAATGGCACGTAACGATGGGAGCAATCATTTTAATTCTGACGGTAGCAAGATTATTTTGGACTTTAAAACAAAAACCACAACGACCTGTTAATCCTGGTTTAGATGGCGTTATCGCCAAAATAGCTCATCGCTTAATGTATCTTTCTATGCTTGTTATGCCCTTTCTTGGCGGCTTATATATTCATGGCAAAGGCTACCCAGTCAAAGTATTCGGCTATGAACTCGTTGGCAAACCCGCTGGAGAAGTACCTTGGGCACTTGCTTTAGGTGAATGGCACTCCCCTTTTGCTTTCTTGCTAATATTTTTGGTATTGGCTCATATTGCTGCGGCTTTGTATCACCACTTTATTCAAAAAGATGATGTGTTAAGACGAATGGCGGGTTAACTACCAAGCATAAAAAAACCTTGCAGATTAGACTCTGCAAGGCTTTTAATTTCAACAATAGCTGTCTAGGTGTATTGTTTTTCCATCGCCTGTATCAATTGATCAAGTTGATCTATTGGCAGAGAATTGATACCTGCAGCGGCTTTACGTCCACCACCGGTTGGAAATTGACCGGCAACCTCATCAGCCCCACTACGATTGGAATTAGGAGCTCGCAAACTGACCAGATAATGATCAGCATCTTTTACCGAAACAATCGCATGGGCACGATCCGGAAATTGATTTGCCAGTTCGTTACCTAAAACACCACTTACTCTGCGTGCCCATTTTTCATCTGGTAAACAAATAACAGCTAGCTTATCAGTCTGGTATTTTGGCTTAATGGTTAAACCCGCACGCATATCATCGTTATAGCCAGTAGAGAGTTTTTCAAATGCTGGACGATTGTCATGTATAAAATCAAATGGCGAAGCGTAAGCAACACACTGCTTAAATAACTCAGCCGGGTGAAATAATAAATCGTCTGTATTGGCACCGTAACCGTTATAGTTAAGGTAAATTCCCAATGAGCTTAATTCTGCTCGTTGTGCTTCATTCAAACCTGCTTCATTGGCAAGTTGCTTCGCCACTTCAGTCAAATTATCACCATAGGCGGCTGTGATAGCCCATTCATGAAACTGCCCGCCAAGATACTTATCGACAATCAATGAAGTACAGGTCGTCGCAGCCATATCAATATGTGCCGATAAGCCAGAATGTTGTGGAATATCGCCAGGTTGATGATGATCGGCATAAAACACTTCAACGCCGGCATCAAGCAAGCGAGTCAAATCGGTAATATTTTTTTCCATCGAGATATCCAGCACGGTCACCTTATCGCCGCTGGTTGCCTGAACTCGTTTTAACAAATTGATATCTCGCTTGATACCAGTAACTAACTCAGAATCTCTTGGTTCTGCCAGTCGCAATTGAACCAGCGCACAAATGCCATCGGCATCGCCATTAAATACATCAATAAAACGCATACTTTGCCTAAGTGTGAATAATGTTATGGGTGCGTAAATACTCAATGACCTGCGCCACACACTCAGAAATATCGCTTTCAGCTGTATTCAAAGTGACCTCAGCCGCTTCAGGTGCTTCGTATTCGGAATCAATGCCTGTGAAATTCTTAATTTCGCCACGACGCGCTTTCTGATAGAGCCCTTTTGGATCCCGCTTTTCACATACACTTAGCGGGGTATCCATATACACTTCGACAAATTCGTCAGCTTCGACCAAGTCGCGCACCAATCGGCGATCAGACCTAAATGGGGAAATAAAAGCTGTCAACACGATTAATCCGGCGTCGGCAAACAATTTGGCCATTTCACCGATACGACGGATGTTTTCGATCCGATCTTCGTCAGAAAAGCCCAAATCTTTATTCAATCCATGTCTGACATTATCTCCGTCCAGGAGATAGGTGTGATGCCCCAGTTCAACTAAAGCTTGTTCTACTGCCCCGGCAATCGTGGATTTTCCTGAAGCGCTTAAACCAGTGAACCATAATATGGCAGAACGCTGCTTTTTCTGCTGGCTGCGATCTGCTTTGCTGACTTTATGCTTATGCCAAACTATATTCTCCTTTTCCACAGGCGGTACTCCTTAAACTTAGCTTCATTAAATTTTGATTTAGAGCATTGCGGAAACTGCTTTGTATTCCTGCTCATCAGGTATGCAACTAGCTATATTTCAAACCTTATCGTCTAACTGTTTTTGATAGTCACTTTAACAATAAAACTAAGATAGCGAATTGCACCAGTGACCTCAATCATTAAGCAACAATTTCGGCTGTTGCTTAATGAAATTAAGCCCATTACAGTTGATTTAATTGTTCACCAATCTTGCCAACCAACTCTGCATCATTTTCTTCATTAGCCTTTTGCTCCGCACGTTCAAATGACTGACGCGCTTCTGCAGGCATTTTTAACGCGACGTATAAACGTCCCAAATGATAATGGAATAATGCGATGGCATCATTACTTGCAGCAGCTCTTTCCAAGGCTGGTCTGGCATCTTCGTAATTACCCAGCTTATAGTTCACCCAACCAAAAGTGTCCGCGAAATAAGGCTGCTCGGAATCACGAAAACGACTGGATAATACCAGCGCACGCTGCAAGTTTTCTGGTGATTCAAACTGATCCGAAAGCAAGCTGGATAAGTTGTTTGCAGCAACATCTATTGAAGGATCACGTGCAATGACTTCTTCGTATAGCTTACGTGCTTTTTCGAACTCTTTTTTAGACTCATGAGTGGATGCCAACTGCATGGCTAACTGATTATCTTCGGGTGTTTTTGACAGCCCTTCTTCAAACGTTGCTATCGCTGCATCCGGTTCACTATTCAGATAATGCAAGTTAGCTTTCAAGCTGTATCCTGCAGTCCATTCATCATCGTTAGCTAAAGCACGGTCGATGGTGGCGATAGCTTCTGGCAAATTACCATCCGTACGATAGAAGTCTGCCAACACCAGATAGCCATTGGTCAACTCTGGGTAGTTGGCAATATGATCATTCAGAAAAGTCACAATATCTTCTTTCTGATCTTGTTGATAATAAATGGCCATAATCTGCTGTAATGCTCTGGTGATATTTGGATCTATCTTCAGTGCCGCCTCATATTCAGCAATAGCTAAAGTATTGTCATTTAAGCCTTGATACATTTGGGCAGTCAATAAATGGGTTAACGCAGAACTATCAGCTAAACCATCAAGAGCTTGTTGCGTACCCGCCCAGTCACGTTTCAAAATTCGAATTTGAGCCAATGCTTGTAATAAGTTTTCATTGCCAGCATTACCACTCAATGCTCTGACTAAAACCTGTTCGGTACGGTCTAAATCATTACCACGCATTAATACACTGGCAACTGACAACGCCGCTTGCGGATTTGTCGGATTAACTGATAAAGCCTGACGGAAACTGTTTTCAGCCAGCTCAGATGAGCCGGTTAATGCATAGGCCTGAGCTAACAGTACCATCGCCTCATCAAGCTCGGAGTTATTTCGAATCAAGACCCTTAAATTACTGATCGCAGAATCGATCTGCTCATTTCTCAATTGCAACTTGGCTTTTAACAATAACGCCTGTTCGTGTTCTGAAGAGACAGCCAAAACATCATTTACCATCTTTTCGGCTTCTTCGAATTGACCATCCTGGGCTTTAATACCAGCAATACTCGCTCTGGCACGTAAACCAATTTCGCTGGTTGGCTCAGAAGCAATAATGGCTTCCAGTTCAGAAATCATTTGATCTTGCTTGCCTTGGATACTTAGCATTTCAATCTTGGCAAACCGCAATTCCTGATTATTTGGTTTCGCCGCAATAAATTCATCCAGTTTAATCATTGCCAAATCCGGATCACGGCTATTAATCAAGGCGACTAATAACATAATGGTTTCAGCGTCATCAGGATTGTTGGTGACATAATCCTCAAGTACTTTTTTGGAATCATCATAACGATTCATTGAATCGTTGAGTAACTTGGCCAGTGATACGGCAACCCAGCTCTCATTTGGATATTCCGGTAACAATTCGCGGTATAACAACTCCATTGCAGCATAATCATTAAGCTCCTGATAAATACTGAGCTTAATCATTTTTAATGGCATGGCATCAGGATGCATTGCCAAAGCCTCATCTGCAGCGGTCAGAGCCTTCCGGGCTCGACCACTGTTTTTATACAACATAACTCTTGCTGTCAGGGCTTCCATATGCTTTGAATCAATCGCCAATACACGATTGATCTCAGTTTCAGCCATACCAAAATTTTCCTGTTTGATAAGCGTGGTGGCTTTCAACAAAATGGCATCGGTATTCTCAGGTTCCAGGGATAAAGCTTTTTCAGCTTTTTTCATTGCTTCATCTAACTGGCCGGAAACAACGTGCAGCTGACCAAGTTTGACAATTGCTGGAACGTGGTTAGGGTTTAAGGACTCCACTGTCACCAGATTAGAGTACATACCTTTCCACTTTTGCCCTTTTTCATCGATTAAAGCCAACTGATAATAACCTTCGGCTTCCAGTGGATTAATTTGTAGGGCATTTCTGAATTCCAATCGAGCTTTGTCAAACTCGCCCTGATCCATCAGTTCTTTACCACTTTCAATAAAGCGTGCTGATGAATCCTCAGCTGAACCACACCCTGAAATCATTCCGGCTACAACTGCGGCTAAGACCGTGCGTTTAAAATTTTTCATATCCATATTCCTGACTAATCTGCGATATAGCGGTTTAATTCTGGTGACGTATACTGCATTAATGACTGGATTCTAGCATCAGCATTTTGATGACTTTCTCCAGGCAAAACAGGAGTCACATAACGAACTAAAGCACCATCAGTTCTGTTTTCCAATAATGCATCTTTAAATAGATACCACTTATTCGTGTACTCATTGGCAATCTGTCTGCCACGCCCCTGAAACCAGTAATATACCAACTGTTCTTGATCACCATTTTTGATAACTACCCGATTAATTGGCTGGCCATCTACTTCAGTACGATTGAATTCGGCTATTTCCCAGCCTCCGCCCGGAATACATACCCGGGGTGAATGTGGGGAGACACCTTTACGTTGGGACTCATAATACGCAACATAGACATTCACAATATTACGATCGATACCGGTAAAGTTAGCAAACAGATAATCTGTCATGCCCAACTTATCGACGACCCTATCATCAAGCTTGTCATGCTGGCCTATCCAATCAGGGAATTGCAACGGGAAACTTATCAGATCTTCATGAGGAGGGACTTCCTCAACTCGACTATCGACAAACTTGGTTGAAATCAATGCAATCAAAAGAATGGATATGAAAACAACAAATGGACCATATGAATAGGGTTTGCTGGAACTTCTAAACATATTGTTGGCTGATGCATGATCTACTACGCCAAATAATTGTGATAACGACTTACGGCTTGGAGCAATTTTTTCCAGCAATACAACTAATAAAAACAGCATGGCAGCACAGGCCATGAAGATAATCCAGCCTTCAAAGTCATGCAGAAAACCTTCTGCCATCGAAATACCCCAATTATCGACCATCACACCAATAGCGCCAATACGGAAGCTATTCATGAAAATCGTGATTGGAATAGTCATCAAAAATACGACTGCACGTTTCCAAAAAGCAGCCTGGTAAAAATATGCAGCAATAAAACCAAGGCTCATCAATGGAAACAGATACCGCAGACCACTACAGGCTTCAACCACCTGCAGCTGATAAACACCCAGGTCAATAATGTTACCTTCCAGAAAAACCGGAATCTGGAACATTCGAATAACCTGAACGCCCAACCAGGAAGAAAACAATTGGAGTTTGGCGGTCAGAACAACTTCAACTACATAAGGTAATGGGATAGCGAAAAGTAATAAAAGGATAGGAGCAAGCGTATATTTTGTGGCCTTGCCAACATAAATCATTGATAAGCCAAGCAACATCAATACAAAAGAATACTGAATAAGCAAGTAAAGTGCGCTGATTTCACCAACTATAAAGATTACAACCGCAATAAAGCTGACGAGCACGCCAGACCACATCGGTGGTCCTTTTGTCGCATTAATTAAATGGCGTTTTTCCCAGAGAATAAAGATGGTAACCAATGGTATAAGGAAACCATGGCTATATTCTTCTTGATTACTCCAGCGATTAACTGCTTCTGCTAAACCAGCCCAATATGCAACAATTGCAAGCGTGAGCGCCAGGATAAACATCCCTGCCATCTTAATATTTAACAACCTTGACCCCCATCAAATACCCTGCAAACACGCAATCAAGTCAGATTAACTTGAATCTATTTAAAACGCTACTCATCCGTAGCAAAGTTATCATTTCGCCAGGAAAATCTTTTAATAACATTACTTTCTGCTTTTGTTGCAACTGCCCTTGGAAGGTCAATAATCTGGCAATCGTATCCATTGCTAAAAATTGTAATTCCGCACCTTCAATAACGACATCTTTGTCACTTGATAGTGCTAACTGAAGTACATTCTCTAAATCGTTCATCTTCTCAGAGGAAATACTGCCCTTAAGAGAAACTATGAATTTTTCCTGCGGCGGTAATGTATCAGCTAAAACCTGACCATTACTAGTATCTGTTTTGTTACCTAACTTTTTGGAATAAAATGCTAGAGGTAATGTTTGAGTTAACAACATCTTTAAAAATCTTAAGCCATCACCTAAGTATCGTTTATAGAGCTTAGGTTCCTGTTTAATTCGCCATAACCATTCCAAACCAATTTTCTGCCATTTATCGGGAGCACGTTGAACGCTACCAGCAACAAAATTGATAACGGCCCCTAAATGGCTGATCACTGGTGCTGTTAACTTATCCTTGTTATGCATGATCCAGCGCTGACCTTTCTTCGCACCTAGCGCCACCAAGATAAAGTCCGGCTCACAAGCATTGATATGCTCAATAACTGAATCCGTGCTCATGTCGTCAATTGAAACAAAACCAGGATCGTAAAACCCACAACTCTCCATACCTGGACTGGTTCGATTCAATTCATGATAGGCTTTTTCAGCTATACCGGTTTCACCACCAAAGAAAAAAACACGAATTTTTTGTTCTCGCGGCTGATTCGATAAAAAGGCAAACAAATCAGATCCGGCAACACGTTCATGTATTGGCAGTCCCATTAATTTGGCGATCCAAATTAATGGCATTCCATCCGCTACCACCAAATCACTATGAATAACCGAGTTAAAAAAAACAGGATCATCTTGGGCCATAACGGTGAAATTAAGGTTTGGAGTGGAGAGAAAACATTTAGCACGATTCTGAATAGCAGAAGATATTTCTAATGAAGCTTTTTCAACTGACAAAGCATGAATTGGTAAACCCAAAAGTAAATATTGTTCTAGTTGTTTTTCACTTTGCATGTTTATCCAGTATCACCTGATGATAAATTTCAATAATATTTTTGATTTTGGCTTGCCAACTAAATATTTCTAGAACCCGTTGATAACCTAATTCTCCGCATTGCTTTCTGAACATACTATCCTGTGCCATTTTGTCCATTGCGGCAATTAACTCTAATAAAAGATTTTGTCTATTTGTGGGGTTGAGCAATATACCTGTAGATTGAGTGACGTAATCTGCCGGCCCCCCCCAATTTACAGCAATTACTGGCTTTTTCATCGCCATAGCTTCAAGTATCACTGCTCCACCACACTCTCTTACACTTGGGAGAACTAATACATCAATTTCAGCGAGTAATTTTTGTATTTCTTCATGCGTTAGCCAACCAAGAAATTCTACAACTTGATTATCTATTAAATAATCAGCTGCTCTAATCAAGTTTTCTTTTTCATCCCCACCACCCACAATAAATAATTTGCAGTTGATATTAATTCGTAAATGTTTAAATGCCTCAATTAGGATATCTACGCATTTCCAATCCACTAATCGACCTACATATACGAAATGAACCTCTTGTTGAGAATGTTTCACAAATTCACCAGGAGCAGTCCATAAAGAAAGATCTACACCGTTTTCAACCAACTCCTCAACTCGGCCAAACTTGAATAATGGTAAGGCTTTTTTTGTTCGCTGGTTGGCAACTAGCAATACATTTGCAAACAATTTTCCAGGAATGACTAAATTCACAAAGTGAGAAACCAAACGTAGTGGAAAATAAAGGACTTTTTCACTCATCGTTTTCATATGGCTAAAGCCAGGAGGAAAATCCATCCCGCCATTCATAGGCCCAATAATCACGGGGCAGTCCACGAAAAATAATGCAGAGGGTCTTTTTGGAGAAACCGGGGCCGGTTCATGTACTATTTTAATGCCATAAGTTTTAACCGCTTTTTTAGTCAATTTTCGCTGATAAAATTGTGTTAAACATTGCATCAGAAATTGTGTGGAAATGGCCCTGACTCTTGGTGAAAGACGAAGTCCCAAACTATGCAGCTTACTAAATAAAGGGGTTTCAGGAATAAAAATCACATATTGCAGATCTTCACCTAACAATTCTGTGAGCCTCTCTTTTACCCGCTCATGTGTAATTAACCAAGTCGAGACATTTGCCTGTCTCAAAAAACGAAAATAATGTAAGGGTAATATGGACTCGCCACCAAACTGGTCGGTAGCATTCTCACTTACAATCAAAACTCTTATAACTTGAGACTCAGCTTCCATATTGCCATTCCAGAAAGTTAAATGATTATTAATTCACAGCTACTTTGAAGAAGCTGATAAGTTTGGATACGTTTGTATCCAACAGAAACTCATCATTGACTCTCTGTTTTCCTCCTGACACCAAATTCTGTTGTAGCTCAATGGAATCCATAATTTTTGTGATTGCCATTGATAATTCAGCAGCATTACCAGGCGTTACGGTTAGGCCCGAGATGTTATTGATCACTAGTTCCGGGATTCCGGATAGTTCTGTCGAAATTACAGGAACTCCACATAGCATAGCTTCCATCAATACGACAGGAATACCGTCCATATCCCCCTGCAGATCTTCCCTGCAAGGCAATACAAATAAATCTAATCCCGTGATAAATGAGGCAACCTGATCATGTGACAATGCACCAACGAACTCCACCGATTTTTCGGGTAATGCTAAGTTATCTAATTGTAGTTTTAAAGAGTTTTCTAAAGGGCCGCTACCAGCAATTTTTAAGCTTACCTCGCGGCCTTGTTTTATTAACATTGCGGTTGCATCGATTAAAGTATCAATACCTTTTTTTTCAACCAGTCTACCAACTGTTCCAATCGTAAAAATCTCATTCTTGTTGGTTGTTTTGGCTGGAGGTTGCCAATTTTGATCCACTCCACAACGTACAATTTTGATCTTGTTGGAATCAGCCTGCAGATTCTCCAAGAACCGCTGATTAAACTCAGAAATTGTTGCAAAGAAAACGGCGCGCGAGACTTTTTGTTTCAACAACCAGCCTCTTTCAAATAAATCATTTGCATGGGCCTGCACACTAAAACTGATATCCGCCATCGGTGAAGCATACATAGCGATATCCGTTGGAATATGGGCAAAGTGCACGTGTAAATGTTGGATATTGGCTTGTTTTAATTGTTTAGCCAAAGTAGCAGCATAAAAAAAACGGTAAGCAAGACCTAAGGCAGAACGTGAAATCACACCTTGACGCCAGATATCGCTCAATAGTCTACCAATAGATTTAAAGTAACCAATCGGATGAGTGACAAGCATGGTAAGGCTGTCTACAAGGACCTGTCCTTTTGATGTTTCGTATAAATGGAAAACGTCTTTTTTTAACTCTGCTAGCGATGATTCAGAAGCAATATGTGACGGTCGATGAACAGAAAATGGCTTTACTTTTATACCATGCTTGCCAAGCTCCAAAATCTCGTTGTAGACAAAGGTGGCAGAAAGCGCCGGAATCTCAGGTGCTAAATAGGCAATTTTGAGTGAAGCATGGGCCTTATCAGGCATATTGCTGTTCCCACACTATTGCCTGTTGGGCATTTAGCTCTTCCGTAGCTTTGGCTTTACCTTTTAGTAAACATTGCCATTGATACTTGTTAATAAACCTTACCAGTTCTTTATCTTCGAAACGCGGTTTGCGCTGCAGCATGCTTTTTACATAGCCCCACCACATAGCCGCGCCACCAAGAAAATATGGTGGATGCAACATCCTGAACACTGAAGATGCTGTCATGTAAGTCAAACCTGTACCCATAAAATATTGACCAAATCCATGACGCATACGACCAGTGAAGATTCCCTGTTGACTTGACCCCATTGGACGCAAATGTATAAATCGTAAATCCGGCTCATCCCAACTCACGGCGATCCAACCGAGTTGGCGACACTTATGACAATCAATTCCATCCCACATAACCTGACGGACAAATCCACCAATCGCTTCAAAGCAAGTACGTCGATAAAACTTGGTCATACCCACTGACATTTCATCGCCACATTTTTCGCTTATCAACTCTCCAGATTTTTTATCACGAAAATAAGCTTTACCACTACAGGTTCCAATGCGTGGATTCTGCTGCATGCGTTCGATCAAAATTTCAAAGTATTTAGCTGGTAAATCAAGATCCAAATCAAACTTACAAACATAATCGAATTTTGAAACATCAACTTGATCATAACCATGGTAAAACGCTTCGATAACTCCAGGTCCCACACTGCGATGACCACGATTTTCACGAGTGATGATTTCTATAAATGGATATAGCTCAGCGTACTCAGCCAGAATTGCCGGCGTTTCATCAGTAGAGCCATCATCCACGATAACCCATAAGTCTGGCTGAACTGTTTGATTAACCACGCTATCAAGCGTAATTCGCATGTAAGCGGCTTCGTTTCGACAAGGTGAAACTAAAAGATATTTATTATCCATAAGAGCCTAAAAATTATTGGAAACTAACGGTATGCAATTTTCTGAGCATGAAATAACTAATTACAAAGAATATTGCCATTGGTAAAAATAAAGCCCAAATTTCCGAAAGACCATAAGTTACTAAAATAGCCTTCATTGGCATAACCATTTCGTGAAGAACAAAGAGAGGAAACGCTAGCATCCCAATCACTGAGAGTATTTGCAAAAAAAGCCTAGAAAACTTTGGACTCTTATCATAATTGATTAACAAGCGTTCAAAGATAGCAAGCATTAACATAATTACACCGGCATAAACCAACCAGCGCCAAAGATAAATTTCTCTAATTGGCCATACATCCCATGCATCCATCCCTGCGTTGTAATACCAAATTATAATGCTTGTAAAAATAAGCGCTGGCCCTGCTATGAACAGTATTGAAAAGTTAGTTTGTGTTTTAACCATTTGATTGAGCCACATGCCAGTAGCCAACCCAATAAAAACCCCAGACAACATCAAAAAATATGCATATTTTGCTGTAAAAAGCAGCTTTATGAGTTCAAAAAGCCCTTCTGTCTGTAACACTCCAAATTTATCAAAGAAAAATACATGTAAACCATAGGACACAATGGCGAGTAATAAGGATAATGCGATCGGACTTTTGCACAGCTTAATAAGTTTGAACCAAAAATATAAGGTCGCTGAAATAAGCAAATAGAATGTTAAAACCGAGAAAAAAGAATTTGTAAAATCGGTAACCGTTACACCTTCTATCCTGGTTTCAATTTTTCGCCAAAATTGGACAGCAGCAAGCAGACATATCCCTATAAACAGAAAAATCGAGGTTTTGAAAAATATACTTTTCAAACGATTTGGATCTCGTTCCATCAACGGGAATAGAGAATAACCAGCACCAACGCCATAAATCAGAACGAAGCCAGGCGTACCCATAGCGAGTAAAGGCCCCATCATGGCAGTAAAGCCCTCTGCATTAAAGCCCGGTATACGTTCAAGAAATCCTTGATGCCAGTGAGCAAAAATAACAATTAATACCATCAACCCGCGGACAATATTAATAGTCATACTATTGCGGATAACAGGTGAACGTATTTGATGAGCTTCTGATAGTGAAGAAGTCGTCTCAAGCCTAGCTGCAATCTCACGAATCGTCATACCTTGAAGCATGCCTTTTGAGATATTACTTGGCACTCCCTTGCTTTCCATAGCAATCAAAGCACTTATTGCAGAAAGAGAATCTCCACCAAGATCATAAAAGCTCGAATCGACATCTATATTGTCGAGTTTAAGTACATCACACCATATAGCAGCGATTCTGCTCTCTTCTTCAGTCAAAGGTTGTTCTGATGCAGATGACGTTTGTTTCAAAGGTTGAGATTTAGTTGTCTCTAGATGTTCAAGGTAAAGAGCTGCTAATTCCTTTCTTTTTACTTTATTGGTTGATGTAACAGGAAATTCATCAATTGCAAAAAGCTTTATGGCACGACGATTATTCAAACCAAACGACGCAACCGCATCTAAAGCTGCTTTTGTTAAAAGTGATTCATCAAGTGAAGAGTCTTTTAAAAAGCCAACTAAAACCGCATGACCAGTTAATTCGTCATCAACTGCAGCAATAGCAACTCCTTCTTTAATACCTAAAGCTTGCCGTATTTCTCGTTCTAATGCGTCTGGTGATAATTTTGTACCACCACAATTAATAAGATCATCTGCACGGCCGAGATAATAAAGAAACTCGGAATCAATACGACCTAAGTCACTGGTATGAAACCACCCATCTTCATCAACATTGCTAACGTATTCGCCATTTTTTAGTAATTTAGTTGCCACATGCGGGCCACGAATACAGATGCGACCCGCATCTGAAATTTTAAATTCAGTTTTACCATAAGCTTTGCCAACAGACTCAAGGTGTTCACCTTCAGTTTGATCAATTCTCAAAAAACTACTACGGGAAGCCTCCGTCAGACCATAATGTTGAGCGATTTTGGCATTAGGAAATAACGCTTTTAACTCTTCTTTTTCTGACCGGCTCATGTATTGGCTACCGATCTCAATCCATTTTAATTTTTGTGCTTCAGGTCCAAAAATTTGTTTATTTTTTAATAAGACACGCCATAAACTCGGTACGGCAGACACAGCATTAATTTCATCTGCCTCCAACATATCTCGAATTTCAAGTGGATCAAAACCATGATCCGGGAGAAATGCTTGCCCTCCTGCAGCAGAGACAGCTCTGAAACGACCTAATCCAAATGAAAAATTTGCAGGTATGCCGACATATTCTCTTATGGAACTATCCACTTCCATAATGTCGTTGAGTCGATCCGTTACATCAGATAGAGCTTCGTGAGTTAAAAGCACACCTTTGGGTTCACCTTCTGTCCCAGAAGTAAATGCAATTTGTGCCAATGAACTATCATGACGGAAGGTATAGTGTTTTTTATACCACCCAGTCTTATTTTCAGGTTCAATGACTTTGGAAACACCAGTAATTTCAATTCGCTTATCGTTTGCATCACGCAATAAAACAACTGTTAGATCATTTTCATAGCTTTCAAAAATAGCCTCGATATAAGCAATTGAGTTTTTTGCTACTACACCAACTACTTGTTTATCACTCATACAAATCCCTATTTATAGTGAACGCTAAGTAACTTTATTTATATTCAATCAAGCGACTGCGAACACCACGTAAACTATTTTTTTTGAATTCCAGCATTCCGAATAACTGAGGCCACTTCCCAACTACGTTTGACAGGGCATACCAGAATGGTTGTTTTAGATTTTGAAATCGACTTTGATATCGTATTGTCAATCGAATGACTTGAAGCGGATAAATCAATAACAGTAGTAAGGAATAAGGCTGCCAAAAACTTAACCCCAAAATACCTATTGGCAAAATAGCAGCCCAAAATAAGATACTTTTACACTCTGAGCGTCGAAACTTTTCAGCAGATTGGCCATGTATGGCATAAGATTCCGCGAAAGCATGACCTGCTCTTTGGTTACGTTTCCACCATTGGCCTAATCGCGTCATTGCAGCATCATGTAATGTCATTTCAACATTTAAACGCATAATTTTCCAGCCTACTTGACGCATCCTGAAACACATTTCTGGTTCTTCGCCTGCAATTAGACTTTCCCGGTACCCATTCATAGCCTGAAGTGCAGTTAAACGGAATAAAGCATCACCACCACAGGATTTAGCTTCGCCAACTGGCGTATCCCACTCAATATCACATAAAAGATTATAAACGCTCGACTCTGGAAATCTTTCACGCCTGCGTCCACATACAGCGGCGTAATCACTATGGCTATCTAAAAACTCAGCGGCCTTAGCTAACCAACCGGGCTGAACTTCACAGTCTCCATCAACAAACTGAACATAAGCTAAAGCTTGTTGCTTTTCAACCAAAGCTACCAACCCCGCATTGCGGGCTCTGGCAGCTGTGAACGGCTGAGATAAATCTAAACAAACAACAGTAACACCCAACGATATAGCAAATTCTACGCTGTTATCTGTAGAACCCGAGTCAACATACACAATATGCTCAATATCATTGCACAATGAGGTTAAACATTGCTTTAATCGAGCACCTTCATTTCGACCGATGACAACAGCACCAACCTGAGAATCAAATTGATAATCAGAAACTAGTTCAGACAATGTGGTCACCCTCAGCTGTAGTACCAATAATTTTGGCCGGAATCCCAGCAACTATGGCATAAGCAGGCACATCTTTAACAACGACGGCATTAGCTCCGATTAGGGCATGCTCACCAACGATAATTGGTCCAATTATCTTAGCGCCCGCACCGATGTCTACATGGCCGTAAATAGTAGGAGCCTTAGTGCTTTTACGACTAATGCCTATTGTCACTTGTTGATGTATCAGGCAATTTACTCCGATTTTTGCTTCAGGATGTATGACAATTCCATTAGGGTGTGGAATAGATAACCCACCACCAATGTCACCATTAATCGGAATATCAGCTCCTGCAATTGCTGACCAAAAACGATAGCGAATCACGGCTATTTTTTTATTGAATTTAGCCAGCAAGCTTTTTTTACTGGAGCTTTTCTGATAATCACGGATACTTTTTAAAAGTTGTCTTGCTGGTGACCAAAAACTTTTTATCCTTTCACGTTCCCAGTCTGCAACCTCTGATGAAATCATGATGTTGAACTCGTTTGCTGCATTTTTGGCGCTAAACTGGCATCAATACTCTGAGCCTTTTCTTTGAAATTCTGCAGATTAAGATCTACGTTGAGCAACTGACCTAATGATGACAAATCATCATTAAAAATTTGTGTCAATTTTTGCTTATGTCGCTCATCAATCTGTGGGCGACTTTTTAACGTCAATTGACTTTTCACAGCTTCACGTAAACTTTGTGGAATAAAAGTGCGTCTCAACCAAGCTAAAACTGGATTGTTAACAACCGTGTTATAACCATTAAAACGTCGAACGCGTTGACTAGATACATTTTGCTCTGGCAAATTTTCATACCATACGACTGGTCTATCGTAACCTAGAAATCTTGCTACCTTTTCAAGCTCATATTGCGGTCTGACCCTGAATGCTTCAGAAAACACAATATGGATATTCTGCGCCCCATAGGCTTCAATGAATGGAGCAATTTGCATTGAATATCGGCTGTAATTTATTAGCTCATCAAACTCATCGATCGCATGATTGATATCGGTTTTGATTACATTTTGTGACCATTGATGAATGTAATGTGAAACCAAACGATCCACAGGGTGGCGAACAACATATATTAGTTTTAAAGAAGGGAGATAGGCTTTCATCCTCTGGACCGTCAACGGATAGTCTGGAAGCTTTGTGTAATGCGTACTCGATTCACCACGAATATCATCTTTTTGGGCACCCGAAAAAAGATCAGCATACCAATCAAGTCCTAAATTAAAGACAGCATCATCACTAAAAAAATTAGGTTCTTTAGGTGTTGACATATAAAACCCAGGTTGCAATGCCAACTGCTCATGTAACGTACTTGTAGCGCTTTTCATGGCACCAATGATGATAAAATCAGGTTTTGTCATAATTTTTAGGATGTATGTAGTTTCTAGTTGGTTTCAGGAAATTTATCCACGTATCACGCCATTGTTTTTCAGCAATATTGGATTGATACTGCTTGGAAACTATAGATCTAAGATGGGCAATTATCGCTCCAAAGGTCCAAAGTAAGTTTGCAACCAATAAGCCAACATGCCCATAAACCAGATAAAAATAACGGGTACGTGACTCGTAAAAATATCTTGGTAAGCGTTTTCTAAGTTTTGCTTGGGATTTAAGTGGAGAGCTCCCCCCCCTCAGATGAACAACATGTGCTTGCGGAATATTTAATACTTTCCAACCCGCTTGTACCGCTCGATAACTGAATTCAACATCCTCAAAATACATAAAAAATTCGTCGTCCAGCAAGCCAATTTGCTCAAAGACTTCTGCCTTAATTAATACACAAGCAAAACTTGTCCATTGATAAAAACCCGGCTCACTAGTTACAGGCTGTGGAACGACATACTTTGAAAATAGTTTTGTTATAAAACGAGTACTTGATGATCTTATTAATTCACTAATTGGAGAATGAAAGCGAAAACAACTTTCTTGTGGGGTAGTATCCTCCCATTCCAACCGCGGACTAACCATTCCTACAGCAGTGTTTCGTTCAGCCGCTTCTAAGAGTAACGATATTGCCCCCTGACGGACAATCGTATCACTATTTAATAAGAGATAGTTCTTAGCCTTTAGCGAACGTATTCCGATATTATTACCGCCAGAAAATCCGGTATTGTGACCTGCATCAATTAATCTCACCCAGGTAGCAGCGTGGTTTTCCTGAATCCAAACACTCAGTAGACTTAGTGAGTCGTCCTGAGAGTCATTATCAACTACTATCACTTGCATTGAGTTTGCATCAATTTCCGACTTTAATGATTCCAATACAGCTTTTACAAGACCAGGGGTCTTATAATTTATGATAACAATAGCAAGTGTAAGCAAACTAAATCCTTATTTAATTACAGACTTGTCGATCTCATTCATTTCAGTGCGTACAGTTTTGGATTGATTGGCCAAATTTAACCAGCGAGATAATCGCTCTCGAATGACTAAAAAAAGACCATATCTTTTAATTGAGAATTGTAACTTATACAGCTTATTTTGGATTTTTAAATAAGCTTTTTCTAATAGCGAGCCTTTGAAGTTTTCGTACTGACTTTTTTCATATTTAAGTTTATCAAATGCTCCACCAACTTTACTTTCAACCTGTTTTACCTCACTTTCAGAAAGCTTTCTTTTCCATTGAAAGATGAGACTCACATCCGGTTTTTCATAAGTTGAAGACTCATGGTAATTCAACATTGAGTCTGTGTATGTCACACCAGTAAATTCGCAAATATTTTCCAGAGTTACTTGAGGATCAGTAATCAAATCTTCAAAGTAAATTTCTATGTACTGGTTGTCGGAAAGAGTAGGTTTGAGTTTAGACCAAGAACGTTCTGTTTCAATCCAGTGATCCACACCATAATAAACGTTCCCGGCCCAGCCCATACCAATGCTAGATCGAGCAACGTCCCGAGGATCTCGAATTAAATGTATATATTTAGCTTCAGGAAAATACTTAGGAATCTTGTCAAAATGTCTGTGTATATTAATTAACAAGACTTTATTTTCCTCACTCAGCTGGTCTTTGAATGATTTCAGAACCTCAGAATACTCTTTTGCTTCACGAGGGAAAAACAAGTTTTTTGATAGAAAAATGCGGTGATTAAGCAGCCAATTTTCATAGTTATGTAATTCTGGAGATTGGTAATCATCAGTAACCATATCAAAGAAAAAATCAAATTCCCCTGGATTTTTCAGTTCGGGATGATGATTGAGCATAAGGTGAAGCAGGGACGTACCAGAACGTAGTGCCCCACAAACAAAAATTAAAGTCTCATGATTCATCATCTATTCCTATCCGAAAATTAAGCATTAATCTGGTTCATAGCGGCATCAAGACTTTTTAAACATATCTCAAAATTAGACAAAGAATATTTTCGCGGATCTTTAGGTTCGTCATATGCCTGCAAAATAATTTCAGGCCATAGTTTGCCGCGAACTCCTACCCATTCAAAATCTAATTGATCGCATATGACTCTATAAACGTTTGTCATGTGTCCAGGATTAAACAATTCAATCAATTTCAAATTATTATCAGGGGACATTGCTCTCAACAATAAAGGGCCTAACGCCGCACCGTGGACCGCAACGATGTGGCTTGCATGAACAATCATTGATATTTGCTCTAATACATCAAAGTCTTCAGCATAAACTTTGAGATATCCCTTGTTCACTAAAAAATCTTCAACTATTTTTTCATTTTTTAAAACTCTGTTTCCACGTCTGGAAATAAAGATTTTTTTTGGCAATCCCTCAGAAAGGTTTTGTATTTTTTTGTGGAAATCAGAGTTGCTTAAATAAGTTTTAATGATTTGGTATCTTAAGCCCCTTATAGATTGCCATGGTGAAATGTCATATTCACATGCTTTTGCAAAAATATGTCTGTCTGTCTTCACCACCTCATACCCTATTTCTACAAATATTTTTTCAATATACTTGGGAATAGATGATGGCAATACTATTGTGAGACTCTTTCCAGTAACTTGCTTACAGTAATCCTCAGCTATCAGTGTCAAAGGCAAATGATTTGTAAGAGCGTGAGCAATATTTCCAGGTTCTTTGTAACGGAGATCCATTATTATTTTATCTTTAATAATAATTTCTTTTGAAGCTGTAAATACCCGTTTTATTAAGGGTTTAGTCTGTAATTCTTTATTCTCTATTCTTTTTTCATCATCAGAGATTTTCAGTATTAAGCTACCAGCCAGAGTAGCTGAAGCTGAGAGTTGTATTTTCTCAACTTCAGGTACCCAAGAGTCAATTAGGTAAGTAGACGGAGCAAATAGCCAATCATTTGGTACAGCATGCGATGGAAAATCTATTTTTTTAGCTTCAATCATTTTTCAGTAGCTCAATTAATACTGAAGAAAATTCATCGACCTTGGTATCCCAATCATAAACTTTTGATTTTAAATACGCATTATTTGACATAACCTCCCAATCAGAATTTGTCATAGCTCCAATTGACAAAATAGCCGCCGACATTGAATTTACATCATCAATATCAATCAAAAATCCGGAGGTTGCGTCCGCTAGAAGCTCAGGAGCGACTCCCGCTTTAGTGGCTATGATTGGTGTTCTGCAAGCCATTGCTTCAAGTAACGGTAATCCAAACCCTTCTAACCGACTACCGAAAAGCCAAACATCACATGATGAATAGATGTCCCGAAGCTTGTCTTGGTCTGGCTTCAAATGAAATTCTGTGTTTAAAGGTAAAGGTAAACTAAGTCTTGGTGGATGAGCAGCGAAAGCAATTACCTTTAAATCAGGAAAAGTTTTTTTAGCTATTTCAATACTCGCTAAAGATGTATCACACCCCTTAAAACTTTTCTCATCTGCGTACATTAAACCAACAGTTAATTTTTTTTGCTTTCTCCTAGGTGGAGCATGAAATAACTCATGATCGACGCCATTTCCAACAATTGAAATATCATTAACACCATGATTATTTAATAAACAATCAGCGATCCACTTTGAAACTACAATTTTCTTAAAAGGAAATTGAAAGGTGCCCGTGACTCTATCAAGTGGAAGCCAAGGATGCATCTCATAATGTTGAATAAAATAGACTTTTTTACCCTTTGCTTCGGGAAAGTTTTTAATCCATTCCGCTGTATACCAAAAAGTAGCAATAATGATATCAGCATCAGGAACATCACTTTCTGTGACAGACCTGTTTTGTTCTAAAACTTTGACTGAATAATTAGCATCTTGAAAATAGGTATCATCAAAGTTTATTTTGAATATCTCTTTCTTAAATATCTTATTTTTAAAGCGCTGTATTTTGTTTGTTTTATCACTTGGTGAAACAACGGTTACTTGGTGTCCTCTTTGACTCAACAATTTGGCATAAACTGAAATCACCCTTAGACCGCCTGATAGGTTTAACGTTGGAACAACAAACGTTATTTTCATATAAATTCCATAGAAAACATTGGATTAGCAATAACAAAAATATTTATACCGAATGATTCAAAGTCAATAACCTCTTACTGCACAATAAAGCAACTTCAAAGACTCTTTCGATATAGGGGAATGTTTAAACGCTTTAAAAGCATATTTTCTAGAAGTTTGTATATTTTTACCTTTTAATGCCCACCAACCCCACTTTATATATATTTCATAGGGCGACAGGTTGTTTGGTGAATTAGTCATCGCTTCAGTAATACTGAGTTTAATGCCTCTGCGAATTCCACATTCTGTCAGCACTGATAAACGGTCACTGCTAATATCACTTCGGTTTGAGTGACAGATACTATCGATATGTTGGCGATAAAAAAATAAATACTGCTCCAAATTAGCAAGCTTACCCATTTCTGCTAAACGTAAAAACAGACATAAATCTTCAGCGCCTGTTAATTTTTCATCAAAGCCACCGGCATTCAACACTGCTTCTTTTTTCATCATTGATGATGGAAAAATGATAGCCCCACCTTTTCCAGCTAGATGAAGATTATCAATCTGCTCATGTTCAAGAGGCATTTTCCATTCAAAAATTTCGTCCCCATCTTTATCAATCATTATTGTCGATGTTCCTATTGCAACAAATTCTTTATTTTGTTGAAGGAAGTCATATTGATCGCGTAAACGTGAAGGATGAGAAATATCATCTGCATCCATCCAAGCAATTATTTCAGCATTAGCTAAAGACACAAGCTTATTTCTTGTAACAGAGATACCTGAGTTTTTTTGTTGAATGAATGCTATGCGTGCATCAGACTGCGTGTATTGCTCGATAATTTTCCTAGAATTATCCGTGGAACCATCATCAATAATAATCAGCTCAAAATCTTGAAAGCTTTGCTTTAAAATGCTTTCGATTGCTAAAGCAAGATATTTCTCGGCATTGAAAACCGGCATTAACACGGATATTGTTGGAGAAGACACAGTTAGAACCTTCTTAAGAAAGAACAAAAAAGTAAATTCCAGCCAGCCTTATCAAAAGGTAACTGCCGTATAGCATTTAGTGCATAAATGGCAGATGTACGCCATTGTCTATTCGAGTGGGCCCACCAACCATGTTTAAGGAGAATTTTATTCTTCGAAGATCGAGAACCATCTTCCCTTCCTTTCCGAAATTTGTTTTCGAATTTTATACCGCGCTTTTCACATTCTCTTCGACATATAATTTCAGTGGCTTCGGTTTGCAAAGCGTGGTTTTGAGTACTTATTGAATTATTATGGATACGATATTCCAAAAGCACTTCATCAATATTTTCCAAACGTCCATAGTGACTTAGATCCAACCATAATGCTAAATCTTCAGCAGGATAGTTTTCTAAACGATAGCCCCCAGCTGATAATACGGCTTCCTTTCTGAACATCACCGAGGGATGAATTAGTGGACAGACACCATTTAAAGCAGAATTAAGAATTTCATCGTGATTTAGTTTTGGTTTGGTATGGGTAAGGAAACGGGACTTTTGATCTATAACGCGAACCTTTGACCCTACAGCAACACAATTTGGATTAGTATCCATAAAATCTTTTTGGGATTCTAATCTTCTTGGAAGAGAAATATCATCTGCATCCATTCTTGCTATTAATTTTGCAGATGCTTTTTCAATACCTTCATTTAATGTGATGACTAGTCCTTTGTTCTCTCTTGATATTAAAATAATTCTCGAGTCTAGCTGCTGATAATGTTTTATCATTGACTCCGAATCATCAGTAGATCCATCATTAATAATGATAAACTCAAAATCTTTAAATGTTTGATTAAGAATACTTTCAATAGAATACTTTAAATATCCTCCAGCATTATAAACAGGCATTACAACAGAGATTTGGGGACTATTCATAATCGTCTTGCACCCTTAAAATCATAGCCTAAGGCTTTCATCAGTTTTCTTGTATATCGCCAAACGATTAACTTTTGGAAGAAACCTAAATCTTTTTTCCAGCCATCAATTGTTCCTTGCCTGTAGAAACCATCTGGTTCCTTTATAATATTGTTATCTTTTGAAATAAACAGATTTTTATTTTTTGAATTATTTTCAAATGTATTTTCATTTATCATAAATTCTATTAATTCATCATTATAATCCAAACCAATAAAATCAAAGATTCGCTGAAGCTGAATTGAAGTTGATGAAACTAGGTCTTCGTAATAGACCTCAATGTATTTACTGTTGTCTTTTGCAGTTTCTGACCGTTTTGCTTTAGAAACATGTCTAAACCACATTATGGCTGCTTGCTTAACACTCGATGGTGCCCAACCAATACCCCATGATCTATTAGCTGCTATAAGAGATGCAGTCACTGCACGGCTATCACGAATAATATGGATAAATTTTGCATTAGGTAAAACTTCAGCGATATCATCAAGGAACATTGCATGACATGGTGACTTTTCAAGCAATATTTTCCCATCATTATGTTCGTATATTTCAGAAAAAGTATATTCCCAGCAATGTCTAATTAAAGTATCTATTTGAGCAGGTGATAAATAATAACTGAGACCGACACCTCGATTGTCATGATTTTTTTTTACGGATGATAGAGCATGAATGAATATCAAAAAAAAATTTGACTCCTGTCCTCCACAAACACTTTCGTGTTGTAAAAGTATACGTTGAAGCCATGTCGTTCCGCTTCTTGGTGAGCCAACAATCATTACAGGTGAAAAAATATCTTTTGTCATAACACTTTTAATACCCACCGGAGCTTATTCACGTTTGCATTGTATATGTCGACTGTAAATTTTATCTAAATAATACTAATTCAAATCAATACAACTCATAGATTTATAAAATATGATTTGTAGTTAAAATATTCTTTAAACCAAGAAAGACTTGTAAATATTTTTAGATTTTTCAATTTGACTATTCGCACTATCAATTAGAAGTGATCTTTCTGAAAGAACATTATTCCAAGCAGCTTCGATTGATTTAGACAATATATCACCAACACTTTCAGCACTCTGGACATCAACAATATGAAAAGCATATTTAAATTGTCCTTTAAGACCATCAAACTTTTGTTTGTAATATTCAGATGCAACTATTGCAACAACAGGAATCCCCAGAGATAAGGCAAATACACCAGCATGATAACTCCCTGTAACCACTATTCTGCAGGATGATATCTCCTTCAAAACGCTTTCAACAGTTTCATAATCCGATATTTTTAATGATTTATTCAATAATTGTGACAAAGCCTTAATATCAGAATCTTCACTGTGAGAGGAAATTGGAATTGGTGATAAATCAGCAGAAAGTATCTGTGATGTTTTTAGTAATGTTTCTTTTATTTGAAAAATTGATTCTTTATTAAGTGAGGAGTAATCAGCAATTCGTAGATTTATTCCAATCTTTTTCGAAGATTTAATAGTATCCCTGTGTTTCAGTGTTATTTCTATCGCATCATCACCTGTGACACGGATGCATTCTTTCTTGCCACCCAATTTTATTGCAAGATCTTTCGAATAAACCCCTTCCCTCAATCCAATCATTAAAAGTTTTGGGAAAACTCGTTTTGCAATATTTTCAAGTCTCAAGTTTGTTAATGGGCCAAGTCCTTGTCCTAACATAGCTGTTGGCTTACCCATATTCTGTGCAAGCTCAAGCGTATTTAATACATTTTCAGCATGACTTGAAAAGCAATCTGTTACAAAGCCACCACCTGTCGCAATTACATAGTCAGACTCTATTACTTTATCTAAATATTTACGTATTGGCTGTGTTTCAAAGCCTCGTTTTTGCAATCGATAATGAATGATTGGATAAACTAAATTAGGATGCTTAAATTTAAGCCAATCTTCAAAAAACTCCACATATGGAGTTAGTTTGTTTGGAATAAGACGAAATATACCTCCAAATAAGTTTCTTTTTTGTTTCCATAGTTTTCTTCCATTTATTTCAACTGGCTCTGCGTTTGGATATATGCTTTTGAGTTTCTCTGGATTTACTGTAAATACTGAAACTTTTGCCTCTGGTAATAAACTATTAATCCTTGATAAGGCTACAATTAGCATTGATATATCGCCAATATTTTTAAGCTCATAGCCACTATTATCTATTAATATTTTCATCTTATTGCTTATCTGTTATTGATGGTTGTTCATTTAATAAGGTTTTAAAATGATCACAATTATTGAGTAGATATTCATAGTTTCCATGAGAAACAAGGTGCCCTTTACTCATAACGAAAATCGTATTACATCGTTGAATAGTTGAAAAACGATGTGCAATCATGATTACTGTAAGGTCCTCTGCAAGTTTATAAACCGATTGCATAATCGCTTCTTCGGTTGATCCATCAAGCGCACTTGTAGCCTCATCTAGAATTAAGATTGTAGGTTTATGATATAAAGCCCTAGCTATTCCAATTCGTTGTCTTTGGCCACCACTTAGTCTGGCTCCCCTTTCACCAACAACTGTTTCATATCCTAAATCTAATGATTCTGTAATAAATTTATGAATATTTGCCAATTTGGCTGAGGATATAACATCCTCAATATTAATTTCGTCTTTAGGAAGACCAAAAGCTATATTTTCAGCAATAGTTGCGTCAGATAAGAAAATAGACTGGGGAACATAACCTATAGAATTTTGCCATTTACGAATATCTTTACTTTCAAGTTTTTGATCATCAATCAATAGCTCTCCTTCATCAGGGGATAACAAACCTAGAATGAGATCAACCAAGGTTGATTTTCCTGAACCACTACTCCCGACTATCCCAATGCTTGTTTTAGCGTTTATTGTTAAATTAATATTTTCTAATGCTTTTTTGGAAGCACCTGGATATGTAAAACTAATGGTTTGAAGTTTTAACGTATCGTTAATTGGAATCAATTCTTTGGTAATTTTGTGAGATGTAACTAATTCGGCCCTTCTTTGTACTTTTTTCAAATCATCGTACAAACCATCAACAGCGACAGAGTCGTGTTTTAGCAAAGCAAAACTTTTAAAGACCTCTTGTAATGCAGGCATTAACCTATATCCGGCGAATCCATAAAGAGCAAGCATCGGCATCACTTGTTTTGAATTATCACCTGTAGCCACGAGGTAGATGGTAAGAACCAGAATGCCTCCGAATGCAATTGTTTCTATTATGTATCGAGGTATATCACCCACAGAGCTATTGAAAACTTTTCTACTAATAATTTTTTCGGATACCCTATTAAAATGATTCAAATAATGATGTTCCCGGCCTAAAACCATAAGCTCCTTTATTCCCCCAAGGGATTCATTCATGTATTTGTGTCTTTCCGCAAATAACTCTGTAATGTCTGTACCAGTTGTCGATAATTTCTTTTTAAACAGGAGAAAGATAACTGCGTAGCTTCCACCAAGTAATAAAAAAGCTATTAAAGCTACAATAGGATTAACCAATATTAAAAAAATTAAAATTGCTATGACAATCGCACCTTTCGAAATTATTTTAAGGGTGCTCATTATTCCTCCATTTACGACTCGACCAACTTCGGAGGTAAGGTTATTTATTAACTGAGAACTATTACGATATAAGTGAAAAAGATACGATTCACTTAGATAATTTTCTAACAACTTACTGGTAATAGTATGTACCATGTTGGCTACAAACTTTGCCGTCATCCATGTACTAAAAGCAATGAATGCATTACTTAAAATAAGGGATAAAAGCACCAAAATACCTAATGCAATAAGGAAACTTCTCGTATCATATAAGCCCGTAAACTGCTGAATAGAAGAAAGATATTGATTTGTCTCAATGATGCTTGGGTCAGTAGCGACAGCAATAAATGGAAATACTGCCGCAATCCCAATAACCTGAACAACAGCACTAACAAAGATGATAACCATTAAAATCATCAAACTTTTTTTGTCTTTATCTGACAATTCTTTATACAATTTCTTAAGGCTAGAAAACATTTAACTTCCTATTTATATAGTCATACTCTGTTGATTACTATTTAATAATTACAATCATCATTTTATTTCTAATGAGTTATTTATTTTTGCTGTTGAATCAGTCTTAACCTGGTTTACTGAAATTATTTCATAACAACGTCCCAACAAAGAACCTATTATTAACCAATACAGGGGATTGAGTGATGCATTTGGCATTTGATCAACTAAAATTAATGCCACAATCAACGCCTGAGAGGCTAAAAACTTTCCTTCATTTTTTGCATCCTTTGATCTTGATTTGACGATCCCCTGGCATTTAAAAGCTAACCATATTGGCAAGACAACAAAGAGAAACTCTGTTAAATATCCAAACCAGCCCCTTACACCCAAGGTGATTATCCATTTTCCATCTGTAGTACTCAAATCATCACCGGTCAAATCATCTCGCACACGATTTCTTCCCCAGCCTCCCCAACCAAATAAAGATTTATTGTTAGCGTGTGAAAGTAGCTCACGCTCATGATCAAACCGATATTCTAGTGACTGGGCTCTCTCTGCACTTACCATATGTGCATATTCTAATATCGTGTTATGAGGAAACAATTTAACAGAGCTCAATATTGGATATGATATAAACATAACTGCAATTATCACAGCACCAAGATGAACTAACCGATTAGGAATGAACAATATACTAACTAAAGCGAGCAAGCCAAATACAAGTGCTGCGAGACTTTTCGATAAAAATAAGGTTATGAATACGAATAAAAGCAAAACACCGTTACCCGTAAAGCTAAATAACTTTGTCTGTGCGGATTTCATAGTCGCAATAAAAGCCACTCCAAGGGCTAAGAAGAATGCAACTAATAATCCATGCCCCATAAACACTATAGCCCGAAACCCACCATCTCTATATTGTTGCGCCCATGAATGTGGGAAAAATCCATATAAATTTCTATGAAGCTGCGGGCTCATACGAATCTCGTATAACGCAAAAACAGCATAGATAATCGCTGCTATTGCAAAATATCGAAACATCAGTTGCTGACTCTCGTATGATCGAAAATATTTAACACCAATCAGAAAGGGTAAAAAGTATAAATAGTTACCGACTGTATCTGACAACCCATCATACATAGTCAAACTGGGTAAATGATAAAATCTTTCCGTATTTGTTAATGCCGTTAAAAATGGAGAAATCAAAAAACCTAAAAATATTATTTTTAAAAACCTACTTAATGAATCATATCCTAGAGTTTTTTTATTTAAGAAAAAATATGCGATAAATGTCATTGTTGTTACAGTGAATTTATCAAATGCAGGGATTCCAGGTAAGTTAATTTCAAATGATGCCGGCAAAAACATATAAGCACCAAGTAATCCTATTAACACACCTGATTGTAGACCATATCTTTTGAACAAATAAAAAATGATAAATGGCCAAATGATTATTGCAGCATAAGCTATAGGATGGTTCATCTGTATATGCGTACCATTTTTGTTACTTTATATTTCGATTTCATATAAATTTAAGAAGAATTTGGATTTAAGTTATCATACTGGCATTCTCCAACATAGTTGGATTAATACACAAAAATACCATTTAGTTTGATGAAAATATAAACTTGTATACTAAGCGTCTATGCAATACTTTGGTTTTTATATTTGTAAAGTTTAATATGGCAAGTGGCCAATACTACACGTTCTAGTTTTGTTTAAATATCTTGTAGAGCCAATATGAGAGTATTTATATATAAGTATATTCTTACGAATCAATCACAGATTCAGTACATCTTTATACCATGATAACCATAATTATGTTACCAATACACTTAAAAATCACTACAAATGATTGCCGAGTTACTGATTAACTTTTTTAAGAAAAAGTAATTTTCTGAACTTTTGAGGTGCGCTGAAGAATGATTGCATTTCTACCAACACTTTAAGGAATACGTTCTGTTTTGTTCAAACGTTCGAAGCCTCTGGTTTCGTCACAGCTAGCTTAGTTTATCTGCAGAATATGTTGCTGTAATTATCGTTTATTTTTTAGATGATTTTAGTTCTGATTATTAGGCTGTTCACGCAATGTAATTTACTATAGTTGTGCACAATCGTTAATACAAATTTCAATGATTACATTTGGATGCTAAAAATGACTTCTGCCATTACTGATTTAACATAAATCACTCTGTGAGTTAATTTTATGCTGAGGGGTGCCCTTCGTCATAGCATCTAAGGCTTAGGAGCTTTGTGTGTGCACTTATTTTCAGAATTGAGTACTGGTAGTAGGTCTTGGATCAAGCTTCGAATGAATCTCATGAAAGATATAACCCCCCAAATTTGCAGTTGCTATCAACTTTAATAGTGTATATGTCCAAATGTTTAATTGTTTTGACGATTATGCTCAGTTTTTCCGCTAAACGTTTGTACTTTAAATAGTTCTGATTTGACAGTTTTTGGAAAACCAAGTAACAGTATCTTATATATCCTGCAAGGAGGGATAGTTAAAATATCCCTCCATACAAAGAATATAGCATTAATATCATTTCATTAAGCATCGTCCTGATGCGTAGGCACGACATTGAGAAACATCAATATCATCATTCTTTTGTCTGGAAGCTTCAATTACATCTTTAACTTTAACACTATATTTTGAGCTTTCAGATTCAGTTTTTGGCAAACCGCTGGTGATATCCATTTGTTCTGTTTCAATAGACAATATATTAGTAGTTGTATCAATAGATGAGTTAGGAGTAGTGTATGAAATAGCATCATCTATTGTTGCTATGTCAGTTGATGAAGTTTTATTTGATTTAGACGAACCACCACCTGATGATGCTCCTCCACCCGAAGTGCTTCTTGATTTCTTAACTGTATCAAAGGTTGTTGTTTCGCCAAATTGCTGATCAGTGGTTACTTCAGAGGCATTTTTTACGCTAATTGTAGCAGAAGTATCTTGTGGACTTTTGTCAGTGATAACAAAATTATCCGATTCAACCACAACTGGAGCTGGTTGTTGTGATGCATCAGAATCGGATAAGTCAGAAGCATTTCCAGTTTCTTTGTTTACTTCTGAGTTATCAACTATTTGTTGTTCTGGCGAATCACTGTTAACCGGTTGATTTTCTATGACTTGCTGCTCCGCTGATTCAATGTCAACGGGCTGATTTTCTTCAACCTCAGAGACTTGATTTTCTGGGGCTTCGTTGACGGGAGGAGTTTCGACTACTGATTCTTCATTACTTTCAGTGTGCTCGTTGATTAAGTCGATAATAGAAATTCCAGAATGAAATTTACAACTATTACTGATGATACTCGTTAATGCGTTAGCTCCCCAACGATCAATACATTCAGCCTTAGAATCATTTGGTTGAATAATTTCATTATTAGTTATCTTAGCCTCATGCTCTCCACCAATAGAAATGCCATTAGCATTCAAATGAGACATTACTATCTTATTATTTGAAATTGTAATATCTTTAGACTTGACTGTATTTTCCTCTCTAACCGGTACCTTTATCCCAGCACGAAGCACGTTACCTTCATCGACAATCTCATTCCCTTCAATCATTACCCCTTCACAAGACGCGCAACCAATAGCAACATTACCAACATTGATTAGTTTGTTATTGTTAATTTTTACATTATAAAAAGCTTCTTCCTTTGCATAACCAGGGTCTACACTTATTCCCCAGCAATAAGGGCTAACTCTACCTAGATCCTCTTTAACGGTATTGTTTTCAATTGTAAGGTTTTTATATTTACCGTGTACAACGAGGGATACTCCTTTACATTGTCCATCAACAATCGCTGATTTATATAAAGTATTCCCTCTAATGGTTACATTAGTAAAATAATGATCATCTTTGCCAGCTGAAGACATGTAAATGTTATGGTATTTTATATGTCTATAAAAACCATTATTTTCGAAATGATTGTTTTCAATTACACAATCATTACATGCCCCCAACCATCCCTGCCAAGAGTTATTAATAATTGTACTATTCGACAATGTGATTCTATCGTTCATGCCATTGGCACCAGCCTTCAACTCCCAAGAGCTTCCACCGGAATAAACGCCATGTTCGAAACCCTCGATATGTAAGTTATCTAAAATCACATCGTCTACATCGTTATAGAGGAAAATGCCATTCCGCCCCCCATTTCCATGTATTGTTAAGTTTCTAACAACATACCCGCCATCTTGAACTGCAGCAGAACCATTTTGAAAGTTTAAACCGGTAATTTTTTGATTAACAATAAGTTGAGGTCTTGGTTTTTCGGGATTACCGTAATCCGCCAATGTACAAGGTGAAGATGCACCACAACGAGTGTTAAAAATTCTTTTATCGTTTACCTGGAAGTTCCCGCCTCGACAAAAGAGCACATTGCCACCCGCAAACATCCCATTAAAGGTATCAATGGCTTTGCTGAATGTCTTAAATGGACTTGACTCGGATTTACCATCATTTGCATCATTCCCTGTGTCGCAAACGTAGTAATTTTGCGCCTGAGATGCGGCGCTAAAAGCCATCAATAAAAATGCACCTAGTAGTTTCGAAAATAAATTCATGATCATCTCCCCCCGTTATTAAATAGATGAGTCGGTATAGATGATATGACGATCGTGATTAATGAATAGTGATTAGCTTCACACATTGCTGAATGCTCCCACGCAATTAGAATAGTATGTGAGGTAGTAAGCAAAATATCTATTACTTACGATTACAGACATCACCTTAACATATTAATTCGCGGGATAATTTTCGTATAGATTTAAATAAAATGCCCGGCGTTGCCGCCGGGCCAAAACCCTCTGGGGGGCAGAGGATTTTCAAACGTTTACTTCACGCATCAATGGATTCACCTCCACTTTGGTTGTGGGGATGTATTGATATTAATTATTTTAGAGAAGCGATTACGTGACAATAGTCACAATTCAGAATCATTTGCATTTAAAGTGAAAAAGTCCTGCCCGGGAGTCTATTGCAACTGTATGTTGTGTTGCTCCAGCAACCATCCTCTAACCCGCTTTACATCTGCGTTATCAGAAAATGTAGATTGAACTATACGAGTAGATTTTTTATCTCGCATCATTTCGAGCAGTATAGGCACATCTATTTCTTGTTTATCTTCTGCAAAAGCATAGACCATTGCAAAATCACATAAATTGTTTATGCGACGAGGAATGCCTTCGCTATAACAATAGATAACGGCACAAGCTTCATTGGTAAATATTTTATTCTTTGCCCCAGCAATCTGAAGCCGGTATTCAATGTAATTTTGGGTTTCAGGATAACTCAGTGCTTTTAAGTGGAATTCAACTCCAATTCGCTGCGCAAATTGTTTCAATTCGGGGAGATTTAACTTATCGATAAGTTCAGGTTGGCCCGTTAAAACCAATTGTAAAAATATATCTGAATCAATATTTACATTGGATAATAAACGCAGCTCTTCCAAAGCTTGCACAGAAAGGTTCTGAGCTTCATCAACAATTAATACTACTCGTTTGCCTTGGGCATGTTGTTCAACAACAAAGTTAATATAGTCTCGATAACGCCCAGCGTTGTCAGTTGCAGTAGATTCTATTTCTAAGGAATCTAGCACCCATGTCATCAATTCACCAAATGACTCATGTGTATTGTTGATCAAACCTATCACACAATCGTCTTCAATTTTTGATAATAGAGCACGGATAAGCGTTGTTTTACCGGCGCCAATTTCACCTGTTACGACAGTAAATCCTGCATGACTCATTAAGCCATATTCAAGCATCGTTAATGCTTTTTTGTGATTCGGGCTTAAGTAGAGAAAAGTAGGATCTGGAACCAGATTAAAAGGTTTACTTGTAAGGCCAAAGTGTTCTGTATACATGAATTAGTAATTTTGATGTTCTGGATGGTGGGCGGCTTTGTTCACTACGGTTCCGAGCAGATGTGAACCTTCCAGTAACTGGAGAGACTTGGTTATATTGGATTCAGTATTTTTACCATCTTCAAGTACTAACAATGTACTGTCGAAATACCCCGCAGATAGCAGTACATCATCGGTTTGTAATAATGAGGGTACATCAAAAATGATTACACGCGAATCATATTGCGATTTAATATCAGCAACCAAGCTTGCCATTTTTGGGCTAGAAAGTAGTTCAGCAGAATCATCAGCTCGGCCAAGACCTGGCAAGATAACTAATCGTTTGATACCTGGATTCATTAAAACTTCTGACAACTCGTAGTTACCTGAAAGGTATTCACGGAGGCCGAGAGAAGGTTTTAAACCAAAGTTTTTACTTATGCTTGGGTTTCGTAGATCCATATCAACCAATAGAACAGTTTGGTTCAACTCCATTGCAATAGCTATAGCCAAATTAGAAGCTACCACTGACTTACCCTCACCTGCCGTCGGCGAAGTAATAGCCAAGGTTTGCCAACGGTTACTACGCATTTTTTTTAATACTTGCGTGCGTAGCATTCGAAAAACAGCTGACTGAGGATTGTTATAAAACCCAGCAATTATCCGATTACGCTCAAGCGTACTGTTCGAAACATCAATTACTTTTGTTTGTGAATAAGATATCGACTCTAAAACATTTTCTTCAAGCGGATCCTCTACTCGATCATTTGCCTTTCTTACATCGAGATTATTTCTAGTTTTAATAACCGGTTGTTGGGCATGTTTTTCTTTTGCTTTATCAAGTGCTTTCTGAATTCTATCCATTATAAATTACCAATCTATTTATCGATTTAGGGTGCCGTTATAGCAAGCTAAGCTTGTTAAGCAACTTGAACCAGAATACTTCAAGATTCATTACGAAAAAATGAAACAGTGAAATCGCTACGATGCCAAATAAAATTAAAACAATTAGCCAACGATAAATTAAAACTCGTCTCTTGCTTTTCTCTTTTTCAGTCCTGATAAAAGGAATTACCACCAATGGCGGTTTACCGACCACTCGTGAGATATTGCTATATCCACGGACCCCTCCAAAGAACATTTCTATTAAAAATGCCAAGCCAACTCCAGAACCGACAGAGGCAACAAACCCCATGGCTAATAACTTTGGACGGTTTGGTTTTTCAGCTGAACTCGGAACCTGCGGAGGTTCAATTAAGGTAAAACTCTCCCCTTTATTTTCAGATTCTAATGTTTGTGCAAGCTCTGCCTGCAATTGTTTTGCACGCAATTGCTGATATTGATTCAGTTTATTCTGATGGTCACGCGTTAAATCCATATAGGCACGTTGTACCTGATTGGTCTGCACTACACGATTTTCAAAATCAATAAGTTTTGCTCTCAAGCCCTGCTCACGCTCTCTCAATCGACCAATTTCACGCTGAATTGAATCAATTTTGGCTTTGACCTCAATATACACGGGATTTACATTAGCCGTCGCTGCAGGTGCACTACCCACATCTTCAGTAGGTAGATCTCTTAAACGTTGCTGCAACTTAGCAAGATTTGCTTCCTCAGCTTTTACATCAGGATGCTCACTAGCATAACGTTGCTTGAGACTTTGGAGGTTAGACTGAACTGCAGTTATTTCGGCCTCAACTGACTGTCTTGGTGACATTGTTGAACCAACTTGTGCCTCTAAAGCAGCAACTTCACGTTTAACACGTTGTAAATCTGGGTGGCTCTCCGAGTAACGACTTTGCATAGACCGCAATTCTGCACGCAAACGTTCTAAAGCAACTTGTTCAGGTGTTGCTTGCGGCCCCCCCGCAACGGCTCCTGGCGTATTTTGTTGTGGCATCATGGATAACTGCAAAGACATGGTAGTGATTTGATCACCTAGCACCATTATTTGATTTTCAACTGCTGCAATTTCCTGCTGGGTATTTTGTACCATGGATAAATTGTATTGAAGCAAATCGGGAAGACTATCACTGTATTGATCCCTGAATTCAGCAATCTCTCTCTCAGTTTGCTGTACTTCTTTCTGCATTCGATCGCCTTCTAATTTCAAAAAGGCTGTTGTATCTTCGGCACGGTCCGTTCTGGTTCTTACATTCTCATTTAAAAATTCTGTAACTAGTTCATTTGCAACTTGCTGAGCAATGCGTGGGTTCTTATCTAAAAAAGAAACCCTAAAGGCAATACTTGCACGTTTAGCTCTACCACTAACAGGATCAGTTACGTTCGCCTGAACAATATTGACACTAACATTTTCTCTAAATAAAGAGACTATTGGTCCTGTTGTTGGGGATTTTTGGCGTTCTTCAGCATACAAATTGTATTTGTTAACAATCTGCATGACTCTCGTTGTTGTCATTAATCGCTGTTTAATGACCTCAATTCGTTGATCAGCATAACTTGTAACCGTAGTTCTGATTAAATCCTGCGGTATTTCTTGGGATTCAATTAAAATCAAACCTTCAGACTTATAGGTTGCAGGCAAACTATAAGTAAAAACTGCAGTTACCGCCATAAGAATAATAGCAGGAGCTAAAATCCAGTATTTACGACGCCAAAGTATTTCCAAGTAATCTCGGATGCCTTTTACTTCTTCTTCCATTGTTATCTCTTTAATTTAGCGCGAATAACGTAAACCACTCCAGTCATAGCCTATAGTCAGAAAAACCATATTGCTATCGACTGCATCTACATTTGTGCCTTTTTGTTCCCGGTATTGATAACCAAAAAGTAATGATAGATCCTCTTGTATCCGCCATGATAAAGAGGGTGAGAATTGTAGAAATTTTCTGTCAGTGCTGTTAATTTTATCCGCTGCTTGAGTTTCTTGATATGAGGTGTTAATGCTGAAAGAAAGTGTTTCACTAAGGTTTCTTCGCCAATTCAAACTTATCTTATCTTGTTCATTGACCACCCCCTCACCAGATGGATTTAATGATCTAGCCAATGAAAAGCTTACATTATTAATTTCTCCATTGTATGACGAAATTAAGCTAAATAAAGATCCTGAACTCTCATCTGTTATTTTCGGCCCTACTTCTGGGGTTATTTCATTTTCCAAAGTACGGTAGCCTATTTGTCCAGAAAGTGACCACTTTTCACTAAGGAGGTAGCTGCTAGTGAGGGCAATATTATATGTATCGTATTCAGATGTCTGGGTACCCTCTGACTGGTAATTTGCGTAAGTTACAGCAAGTCCACCCGTCAACCTTTCTGTTAGCGATCTCTGCCAGCCACCGGTTAAAGTATGTGTTTTATTATCGTTAAAATTTCTTGGTGACAAACCTTCAGTATTACTTCCATCATCCGTATATGTTCTCTCACTATAGATATAACTAGAATAAAGTGAATCTTTTTCGGTAATTTGATAGCTATAGGTGGGTGAAATATTTATGGTTTCGACAGTTGCATTAGACGAAAAATCTCCAGTATCTTCATCAGCAATTGAGCGCTGTGCTCTTTCTACATAACTGGCCGATACCCCATAAGCACTACGTTCAGTATTCCAACTACCGGAGATATTAGCAAATGGGTCCTCTCGATCAAGATCTTTCAAGTCGGTATAACGCTCGACACGTAAGCCAGTATTTAACGCTATTTTTGAATTTGCTTCAGCCCTTGATAGCTGCAATGTAGGTTGAATTTTAGTAACAAAACTACCGTCTTTATCTTCTCTTAACAACACATTATCGTCGTAACTAAACGTTGGTGAGAATTTAGCCCCAATCACATATTCTGCAGCCAAAACAGATGAAGGTTGACTGACTATCACTAAAGCAATTGGAAGCATTACTCTATTTTTCATGTTTGCTCCATTTGAGTGAGGTTATATTCCACCGTTGTTAAGGAATGATAATCACATCACCGCTTTTAAGCATCACATTAGTCTCTAGAGATTGACCTTTCTTGATACGGGCATAATGAACAGGAAGAATTTGTTGTTTGTCTCCATTACGACGCAAAATGATAATGTTGTTTTCTTCAGCGAATGTGTTCAGCCCGCCAGCTAAGCTCAGTGCTTGCATTGCATCCAGAGGCTGGCTCATTGAAAATGAACCCGGACGAAGAACTTTACCCAAAATATGAATTGTATTACCTGAAACAGCATTTACAGTGACATTAACCACAGGATCGGAAATATATTCAGATAATTTTGATTTCAATTCATTTTCTAAATCATATACAGATTTCCCCTGGGCATCCAACTGTCCAGCGAGGGGAAAGGAAACGGTTCCATCTGGAAGGATAACAACTTCTCTTTGTAAAGCTTCTTCGTTCCAAACTGAAATAGATAATCTATCGCCAGCGTTGAGCGTGTATGCATCGTTAGCATAAACTGTAGATGAAATTAGTATAGTCGCAATCAAATAAAATGATTTGTAAAGCTTTTTCATAAGTCCTTCTCCGTGGCTATAATTTACTTTCAGACTCGATGATAACAGCTTAATTTGTCAAAAAAAAGGGAGCCGAAGCTCCCTTTTCCTTAAACTAACAATATTGTTAACTTTATTGCCTTATGCAGCAGCTACTTGAGCTTTACGGCGTAAACCGAAGAAGCCTAGTAATGCTGGAGCAAACAGCCATAATGCAGCTGGAATTGGTGTTTCTACACGCAGGTCATAGTTACTACCAGCATTTGCAGATTCAATGAAAATGCTAATTACATAATCAGTTGCTGCTTGTAAAACCCAAAAGTAATCAACTACACCAAGTGAAAAAACTGAAACAATTGCTGGTTCAACAGTGTTCACACCATCAAAAACAGATACAATTGTATTAGGTGCTAAAGTATTGAATGTTAAAGATAAGTATGCGCCTGAAATTACATCAGTAGTCAGTGTATATGAGTCACTGACCATTTGACCAGAACTTAAGTTTGCACTGGCTGTAACAACTTGACCAGAACTTATCCCAACACTACCAATATTCGCAGCATCCCCAACTAAATTCAGTGTTGCAGCACTTGCATTTACAGAGAACAATAATACAGCAAAGAACAGCATCGCTTTTTTCATAATAATTTCCTTTAAATTGAAAAAATAAGCAATGCAACCCAGCCATCTTCAACAATATAACCGCCGAAGATCTGTAGCTTTCCGACCTTGCCTCACGACAAGTTTGGCTTTTATAACGAGACTACAATGTCTCGCGCTTAACGCCTTCCAGAAACATCTCTCAGAAGTACAGCTGCAATTTATCAATCTAAAACAATATATGTAATTGTACTATGGTACTAATTGGTGCATATTTTGTGAGATGTATCATATAAAGATACTATTACAATCGTTACGACGATATCTAAGCTCTATCAAAGTGTTTTGTAAAAAATGTTTTTTATAACGCTGTCAAATAAAAAAGGGAGCCAAAGCTCCCTTTTCTAAAACTAACAATATTGTTAACTCTTAATAATTTACGCTTACGCTACAGCGTTTTTTGCTTTACGACGTAAACCAAAAAAGCCTAATAATGCTGGAGCAAATAACCATAAAGCAGCTGGTACAGGCACTTCGCTAATACCACTGTCTAAACGTAAATCGTAGTTGCTGCCAGCAGCACCACGACCAATCATTACACTGATAACGTAGTTAGTTGCTGCTTCCAACATCCAAGAATATTCAACAACACCCAGTGAACCGATTCTAACAATATCTAATACTGTTGTTGTGAAACCGTCAAAAATCGATACTGATGTACTAGGGATTAATGGATTAAACGTCAGAGCCAATGTTCCAATAGTAGCAACATCAGAAGACGCAGTGAATACATCATTTACGGTTGCGCCACCGATACCACCACCACTCCAGCTTGAAGTAACAACAGAACCTGAACCAATACCAACCGTACCTGCATTAGTATCTGCCCCAACTAATGTTAATGAAGCTGCACTAACGTTGAATGAGAACAACATGGCTGCAAAAAAAAGCATCGTTTTTTTCATGAGAATTTCCTTTGTTTATGAAAAATTAAAACAATGCAACCCGGCCATCTTTAAAGCTAATCCCAAAGATCCGTGGCTTTCCGCCCTTACCTCACGATAAGTTTGGCAAGTCATTGATTTATACAACAACTTTTCCAGATTGCTCTGGAAACTGATTGCTAAATGGAATGCTCCATCTAGCAGAATTTTAATGTACAGTAAAAATATTTCATTATTCTTACGTGAGAAAGGAAGCCGAAGCTTCCTTTCCCGGTCAAACTAACAATTGTTAACTTGCAGATTTATGCTAATGAAAGTTTATTAGCTTTACGACGAAAGCCTAAAAAACCAAGCAATGCTGGTCCAAACAACCACAATGCAGCAGGTAATGGAACTTCGCTGATACCTGTAGTTGTTAAACGTAGATCATAGTTGCTACCAGCAAGTGCTTTGCCAATAAATACGTTGATAACATACTCAGTTGCCGCTTCTAATAACCATGTGTATTCAAGAACACCCAAAGAACCAATTTTGGTGATGCTTAAACCTACAATGTTCATTCCATCAAAAATTGAAACAGCAGTTGTTGGGGCTAATGGATTAAACGTTAATGACAAAGTGGCAGTTGCCGCAGTATCGCTGGTAACTGTAAAAGCATCACTCACAAGTGCACCAGCAGCTATGGATGAAGTTGAAGCAGTTACAACGGTTCCCGAACCAATACCAACCGTACCAGTGTTTCCAGCATCACCGACTAACGTCAAAGAGGCTGCACTAGCGTTAAAAGATAATAACAAGGCTGCAAAAAATAGCATCGTTTTTTTCATGATGTGTTCCTTTTATGAAAAAATTTCACAATGCAACCCGGCCATCTTAAAGTTTCCCTAAAGATCCGTGGCTTTCCGACCTTACCTCGCGGTAAGTTTGGCTAGATTATCGGGAACAACATTGGCCCCGAGGAATTGACTCTCAGAAACTTCTCTTAGTTCATCATTCCTGAAACTAATTTATCTAACGTTAGATAACTAAGTACAGGAAAAGAAATTACGTTGAGTTTTAATCCATGAGAACGAGTCTCAATATCTCATCGAATAGACAGCGATGTCATATCGAAAATTTGAGCTCTGGTATTAATATACATTCTTTCCAACAAAACCTCTAGTGATCGTCAATAAAATAATTTTCAGATCGAGAAGCAGTGTCCAGGTCTGAATATATTGCAGATCATACTTAACCCGGCCTTCCATTTTATCAAGGGTATCGGTCTCTCCACGAAAGCCGTTTATTTGTGCTAACCCAGTGATACCTGGCTTGACTTTATGCCGAAGCATATAGCCCTGGATTTTTGCCCGATATTCTTCGTTATGGGCAACCGCATGCGGTCTTGGTCCAACAATAGACATGGAGCCACCCAATGAATTAAAAAACTGTGGCAACTCATCAAGCGAGGTTTTACGTAAAATACCGCCGAAGTGAGTTATACGTTGATCATCCTTTTTGGCCTGTATAACTTTATCGCCATCTTCAGCAACCGTCATGGTGCGAAACTTCCAGACCTTGATTTTTTCGCCATCCATGCCGTAACGCGTTTGTTTAAAGAATACCGGACCTTTGGAAGTTGCCTTTATTCCGATGGCAATAAATAACATTGGAATAGCGATCAGACAAAGGATCAAAAAACTCAATACAATATCTTCTATACGTTTAATCGCACTATCAATCCCAGCAAACGGTGTTTCATAGATACTGATAGCAGTAATACCCTGATAATCCACCCATCTGGAGTTAAGCAAATTAAATGTAAAAAGATCAGGAACTAAATAAACTGAAGCCGTGGTATCAGCAAGTTTTTCTGTCATTAGGCGAATACGTGCCTCTGCAGCCAACGATAAAGTAATAAAGACAACGTCAATTTTACCGGCTCGACAGTCGCTTATAAGTTCTTCAATACTGCCTATAACAATAGCTTTGCCTTCGTCCAAACGCCGGTTAGGAGCTGGTTTACGATCATCATAAAATCCACTAAAGCGATAGCCAGTCCACTCCATATCATCAAAGGATTTTTCCAGTCTATAGCCCAGCTCAGTTGCGCCCACTATTGCTACACGGCGTGTATTCAACCCCTTAGAACGCATTATCCCTAGTACCATTCGAACAATAGCGTGCCACGATATTAATTCAATGGGCGTTGCTATAAACCAGATAAGTAAGAAAGGTGCAGCATAGGTCTGCTCGTTGATAACGATTAGCTCGATAGCGACCAATACAGCAATGCTGGTTCCCCAGGAAAACAATACTGCGGTGATTTCATCACGCAGATATGTTCCACGCCATGAACGGTAAGCATCTTGCGATTCAGCGAAAAAGTGAAAAAGTATTATCGAAAATAACAGTGACCAGACATGTTTGGGTTGCCATTCAATAGCAAACAAATCCATTAAGGCCAAAAATGTCACTAAAATAATTGCGCTATCTATAAGTCTCGAAATAGCGTTAATTTTAGAGTCGTAGTGTCTGATTTTACCTTGGGCCATATACTGTTCCGCGGAACCTCATTTGTTGATTATTGACGGTTATAACTATCTTGAAGTCGAACAATGTCGTCTTCCTCCAGATAGCTTCCTGATTGTACTTCAACAATTTCCAGAGGTACGCGGCCAGGGTTTCTTAGTCTATGTACGCTACCTAAAGGTATATAGGTAGACTCATTTTCACCGAGAAGCATGACTTCTTCATCTCGAGTCACTTCTGCAGTTCCACTCACCACCACCCAATGCTCGGCACGGTGATAATGCATTTGTAATGATAAAGATGCACCGGGATTAACGGTAATGCGTTTTACCTGAAAACGTTCACCAATATCGACAGAATCATAACTGCCCCATGGTCGATAGCATTTGCGATGTGTGTGTACTTCTTTTCTATCTTGTTTACTGAGTGCTTCTACAATATTTTTTACATTTTGAGCCTGGTCTTTGTGTGCCACCATGATGGCATCATGTGTTTCCACGACTACGATATTGTCCAGACCAAGTACCGTCACAAGACGATTTTCACTGTGTATATAGGAGTTGTGAACCGAGTCGGCAATCACATCTCCAATTAACACATTATTGTTTTCATCTTGTGGAAAAGATTCCCACAGAGACGACCATGACCCCACATCGCTCCAACCGGCATCTAATGGAACAACCATCGCTTTGGTTGTTTTTTCCATCACGGCATAATCAATTGAGTCACTTGGAGATTGCTCAAAGGCTTCGGCATCCACTCGTATAAAATCGAGATCAGTAATGGAGTTTTCAAGGGCTTTTTTACAAGCGCTCACCATTTCAGGTGAATACTTTTGTAATTCGTTGATGTAGGTTGATGCCTTAAACAAAAACATGCCACTGTTCCAGAAAAAGTTTCCTGCAGCCAGATAGGACTCTGCTGTTGCCAAATCGGGTTTTTCCACGAATTGTTTAACGTTGCTTGGGGAGCTTTTTTCTTTTGCCTCGATATAACCATAACCCGTATGTGCAGATTGAGGCTGTATTCCAAACGTCACCAAATTGTCCTTTTCGGCAAGTTTAATAGCTTGTTCGATAGTTAAATGAAACGCTGGAATATCTTGAATCAAATGATCTGCAGCTAACACTAAAAGCAAAGGATCTTTATCTGTCTGAAGGGCTCGGAGTGCCGCTAAGGCTATTGCCGGCGCAGTATTTCGAGGACATGGCTCAAGAATGATGTCTTTCGCTTTGAGATCGATTGCCTGTAGCTGTTCAGCAACCATAAAACGATGATCGTTATTGCAGACAATTAATGGAGCTTCAATCGCCTCCAATCCTGATAAGCGGGTTAGTGTGTTTTGAAATAATGAGAATTCACCAAACAGAGATAAAAACTGTTTCGGTTTGTTTTTTCTCGATAATGGCCACAGACGTGTGCCAGTTCCACCAGAAATTATGACAGGAATCATCTCAAGCTATCCTTAACTAAAACCGTTCGTTTTGATGCCACGTCCAGGCCGTAGCAATGATTGACTCAATATCTCTATAAGTTGGTTGCCAACCAAGAACCTGTTTTGCTTTGGCTGAATCAGCAACTAGAATAGGAGGATCTCCCACTCTTGGGGCCTCAATTGAAAATACAATATCCTGTTTGATAACTTTCCTAGCGGCTTCAATCACTTGAAAAACACTGAAGCCACTGCCGTTTCCAAGGTTAAATGCAAACGCACCATTATTACCCTGTAAATATTCGCCAGCCAGAATATGTGCTGAAGCCAAATCGTTTACATGAATATAATCCCGAATACAGGTCCCATCGGGTGTTGGATAATTATCACCAAACACCTTCAATTCTGAGCTCTTGCCCGCAATGGCAGATTTAAGAATATTTGGAATTAAATGTGTTTCGGGTTCGTGACGTTCGCCAATTTCACCATCGGGATCAGCACCGCAGGCATTAAAATAGCGTAATGCAACCGACTTTATACCATAAGCCTGATGGTAGTCACCCAATACCTCTTCAATTATTTTTTTAGATTGGCCATAAGGATTAATTGGTAATCGGTTATGTTGTTCATCTATCAAGTCTTTTTCCGGCATTCCGAAAACCGCAGCAGTTGATGAAAATACCAACTTATCATGTTTAGTTGCCACCATGGCATCCAGCAAATTCAAGGTACCGACCACATTATTTCGATAATAAAGTGCTGGATTTTGTACTGACTCACCCACCAATGACTTAGCACAGAAATGCATTATCAAATCAAACGGGCCTTCATTTTGTAGTATATTTATAAGCGCAGTTGAATCAAGAATATCTGCCTCAATAAAGCGACTCCAACGCACTGCTTCACGATGGCCTGTGCTTAGATTATCTAAAACAACAGTCTCATGGTTCATCAACGCAAGGGCTTTACAAATATGTGAACCGATATAACCGGCTCCACCAAGAACTAAAACTTTCATTTATTACTTTCCTTGTCTCACATAAAATCATCGCTATTCGCTCACGCAAATTTCAATGTCGTCATTAACCCGAGTATTTAAATTTGGAGATTTCTGTAAAACGAAATTAAATAGTAATGTTGAATGATTACAATATATCAGTCCAAAGGTGACTAAATCTAAAATGTTTGTTTAGCCTGTTCTTGAACTTCACAGGCAATTACTTTAGCTTAACGTCATCACTTTTTTCTACAACAGTTTGATAAGGATCTCGTCAATGGCTGTAAAAAGTCTTATAAGAAAATGTTTATTTCCAGCAGCAGGATATGGCACGCGTTTTTTGCCAGCTACCAAAGCCATGCCAAAAGAAATGTTGCCAATAGTTAGTAAACCATTGATTCAATATGGTGTTGAAGAAGCCATGGAGGCAGGAATAACTCAAGTAGGCTTTATTACCGGTCGTGGTAAACGAGCGATTGCAGATCACTTTGATACCAGTTTTGAGCTTGAGCATCAAATTAAAGGCACTCCAAAAGAAAAATTTCTCGATGACATTCGTTATCTGATGGATAACTGTGAATTTGTATTTATGCGCCAACGCGACATGTTAGGGCTTGGCCATGCCATCCTGACTGGCGAACCGATGATTGGCGATGAACCTTTTGCAGTCATCCTCGCGGATGATTTATGTGCCAAACCTGATGAAGGTGGCGATCGTGCACTTAGCCAATTAATTGCTCTATATGAACGTTATCAATGCAGCATTGTGGCCATTGAAGAAGTACCAGCCGAAGAAACACACAGCTATGGAGTTATTTCCGGTGATGAAATCGCCCCTGGCATTTATCAAATCAAAGACATGGTAGAAAAACCCAAGCCAGAAGAAGCGCCGAGCAACCTGGCAATTATTGGCCGCTATATTTTAACGCCTGAAATTTTTGAATATCTACGTAAAACCAAACCAGGTACCAATGGTGAAATCCAGATCACTGATGCTTTGCGTTTGATGGCACAAGATCGATTAGTCTTAGCAGTTAAGTTCAAAGGCCGTCGTTTCGACTGCGGTAGCGTTGAAGGTTTTGTAGAAGCCACCAACTATTATTACGAACACGAACATCTGAATAAATCAGCGTAACGCGAATAAATCGCCATCATCGCTACTGATATAAAGCGTTCCATTATCGACAAATGGTGAAGCAAATATGGCCCAACCGGAATCAAATCGCCATATTTGCTCACCATTATTTATATCAATCGCATATAGATAACCATCCATTGAACCTATATAAACCTGTTCACCGGCTAGTGCAGGTGATGAAAATAAAACGGCTTGAGCGTCAAACTGCCAAAAAGGTTCACCACTTTCCTTGTTTAAAGAAAATACCCGGCCATCTGTGGCTGCAAAAATAATCTGCTGATCTTTTAACCCCGGTGAAGCAAACAATCTGGAGCCAGACTCAAACGTCCATACTGGCTTACCGGATTCGAGATCAATTGCAAACAACACTCCTGCATCATTACCGACATAGAGCATATTGTCTGCTGGAGAAATAACCGGCGATGCATCAATGGCAGCTCCAGTATCCAAGGTCCATAACAGTTCGCCGTTAATGGAGACTGCATACAAAGAACCATCATCACTACCAAAATATAATTGATCATTATGTATAGCAGCTGATGAATCGACCTGCCCTTGTGTTTCAATATGCCATTTGAGTTCGCCACTATGCCGATCAATTGCATAGAAGTTGTGATCAAGGCTGCCGATAAATACCGTACCTTTGGCAATTAAAGGTGAGGCAAACACTCTGTCTTGGGTTTCAAATGCCCACAAGAAACTGCCGGTAAACTTATTCAAGGCATAAATATTTTTATCATCACTGCCAAATACTAACTGCTCTTCTGCAACCGCTGGCGTTGAAAAAAGTCCACCCTGAGTAGCAAACTGCCATTGCACTTGGCCAGTCCTTTTATTTAATGCCAACATCAAGCCGTCAAACCTGCCTGAAAACACTAAGTTACCACTACTAATAGGTGATGATGACGCTCCAACATCCGCATGATAGCGCCATACAACTTCAGGTTTTTGCTGTGGGCCTTGGGTAAGAAAATCACCACTACGATGTAAATCAGCTCTAAACATGGCTGAAGATTCAGTATCAGTTTTCTCTGAACAACCAGTTATAGCGACCAGAAAGAATAGTCCACAAGCTGCTTTGCTGAGTTTAAATAATGGATATTGATTCATTGTCTACGATTTTTAATTAGTAAAGTATGTAGCCTTGGCCAGGACAATCTTGCTTTAACATCGTCCTGAAAGCAGAGATTTTTCCACATTAATACTGTTTTTGGTATCTAAGCATCTGGCTTTCTTTTTTAATCATACCCGAAGAGATACATTAATTATTCTGATAAAAAGTCTGAAGCTCCGGGATAGGACATTTGGCCATTGACCATCAGGATCCGTTGTTTAATATCCTCTTTATCAGCCGTAAAAATATAAGGTGCCAAATCTCGAAGACGGCCCTGGATATAAGGGGAAATATTTTCACCTTGCAAAAACAATTCTGCCCGCACCTCGCAAATCCTGATAATTCCATTACGGAAGTTTTCAACCTCATCAGCAAGGCGCTGATCTTCACCTAATGTCCATCCCCTACTCTGCCATTCCTGATAACAATCAGTGATTAAGCTCTGTGGACTCTGCATATCTGCAGCCCATAAAGTCGCCGAAAACACTAAAAGTACTGTACCAATATTGATGTTCATTATTTTTCGATGACTCGTTAAAAAAGTTGTATTGGCTTTTCGACCAACCTAAAAGCTCGAAAAATTCTGTTAACAACCAATTTAATGCGCTGCTGAGGTGCAAAGCTGCTGTTTTGTGGTGCGAAAGACTCAAGCCCCCATCCCACAAAAACTATAAACAACTGTTTTGTAATGATTTATTTTTTTGGCATTGTTCCTGCAATAACACAATTGTAGTTTTCTTCAGTGCATGTTCGTTCTCTCTCGCTGCGTGCTGAGCTTTGGGTAAACCTTCGGGTTTACCCTTTTTTTTGCGTTGTTTTTGTTGAATGGTTAAGGCGGGTTCTCAACAGAATCCAATGCCATGTAAATTTTTCCCATCAGAACAGTCCCTGTGAAAAAAGCACTTCTTTCCAATCCATTCTCACTCTCTAAATTCTACGGTTTAATCTTCATACGACATTCCTGTGGATTTTTCTAAGCCAATCCAGTCAATCCAGCACACGAGTAACTATCGTGTAAACAAAGCTCTCTGGAGTTTTTCACTATACCGGTATGAAACTTGCGTCAGGCTATTTCAATATCGATTGGAACAGGCAATGGTGATGGTCAATCCCTCTACAAACATTCAGACTTTTCTGAGCGAGCATCAGCTCTCAGCTAAATATGCAAAACAAATTGATGATTGGTTTGCCGATATGGCTAAAGAACTGGTTTTGCACCAAAAGAAAGCAAAACGCCCCATAATCATCGGTATCCATGGTGCGCAGGGCTCTGGCAAAAGCACTTTAGCTGAATGTTTAGTCCATCTACTGACCACCCAACACCATCAGTCTGCGATCGCTTTGTCCTTGGATGATTTCTATCTCACTCATCAACAACGAGTCGAGCTGGCCAATACGGTTCATCCCTTATTAGCCACTCGCGGTGTACCAGGAACCCATGATGTTGAACTGGCATTATCAATCCTGGATAAACTACTTTCAGAACGAAAAAATATTGCGATACCGCGTTTTGATAAAGCCCATGATGACCGTTTTCCTATTGATCAATGGCCAGTGTTAGAAAACGCCCCAAAATTTATTGTATTGGAAGGCTGGTGCATGGGGGCCTGCCCACAACCTGATGAGGTGTTGACCACCCCAATTAACGCACTGGAACAAAGTGAAGATCCAGATGCTTACTGGCGACGCTTTGTGAATCAAAAACTTGAGCAGGAATATCCAGCATTATTCCAAAGAGTTGATAGCTGGATCATGCTCAAAGCACCTAATTTTGAATGCATCTATGACTGGCGGCTCGAGCAGGAAGAAAAACTGCAGAAAGTAGTCAGTTCAACTGAAAACAAAATTATGAATGCAGATGAGATCGCACGGTTTATTCAATATTACCAACGTGTCACACAGCACTGTCTGGATTCACTTCCCGAACAAATGGATTATGTTTTTGAACTCAATATGGAAAGAGATATCGTGGCTTTGAAACGTCCTAAACAATTTATAGCTCCCGCATCGTGCCCAAAAGCCTCGCTGCTGGTGTTTACCGATCTGGATGGCAGTCTGCTGGATCACCATAATTATCGTCATGATGAAGCCGATCCCGTATTGGCAAAACTTAAACAACTGCAAATTCCGCTTATTCCTGTCAGCAGCAAAACCCAATCAGAAATTGAACAGATAAGTGAGTCACTGGAAAACCCGCATCCTTTTATCTGTGAAAATGGTGCGGCGGTGTTTATTCCAGTGAATTATTTTCCCAATCAACCTCCAGACACTAAAACCAGTGGTAAATATTGGATAAAGGAATTTGTTCAACCCCGCTCCCATTGGCAATCCATTATCAATTCGGTGGAACCATTGTTCAACGATGATTTCACAACATTTGCTCAAGCAGGTATCGATGGCATCATCGCCATGACTGGTTTGGATGTACATGCTGCAGCTCGTGCTGCGCGAAGGCAATATGGTGAAGCCTTGGCTTGGCATGGCAATCCTCGCAAGCAGAAACAATTTATCGAAGAAGTACGTAAACGTGGTGCTCATGTATTGATAGGTGGACGTTTTCTGCATGTCTCGGGTCAATGCGATAAAGGCAAAGCTATTCAATGGCTCAAACGGATTTATGAACATTTCTGCCCAGACAAACGTTTTACCAGTTTGGCCATTGGCGATAGTCAGAACGATGTCGCCATGCTGGAAACAGCCGATATGGCTTTATTGATTCCTTCTCCAGTTAATGCGTTGCCATCTTTAAAACGTCACCATGATGTGATGCAGGCAGCACATTGTGGTCCCCGCGGTTGGGCGGAAGGTGTCCAGCAAGTCTTACAGCAGCTCCACCTAGGCACAGCAGTAGTGCATTAATAATAAAGGGCTCCCATGGCAGACTTTCATCAAAACGGTATTATCACAACATTACACAATCTGACGCATAGACACTTGGCAGATTTGGAACAGGATCTGGTGCAGTTCAGTCAGCAACGCCCGATGGGCTTATTGTTGCCTTCTCTATTTTCAGAACTGCAAGGTGAGGCCCTGCCCGCCATTGTTCAACAATTAAAAACTGTTCCGTATTTATCAGAAATTGTTATTGGTTTAGATAGAGCTAATGCGGATGAGTTTAAACACGCGGTAGGTTTCTTTAGTGATTTACCACAGCATCACCGGATTATGTGGCATGACGGGCCTCGGTTACGAGCGATTGATGCCGAATTACAGGCTTTGAATCTGGCACCACATCAAGCAGGAAAAGGACGTAATGTCTGGTACTGCATGGGATATATTTTAGCCTCAGGTAAAGCGGAATCGATTGCTTTACATGATTGTGACATTGTCACTTACAACACCGAGTTATTGGCCCGACTGATCTATCCAGTCGCCAATCCCATGTTTAATTATGAATTTTGCAAAGGTTATTACGCCCGGGTTTCAGGTGGCAAATTAAACGGACGGGTGAACCGTTTGTTAATCACACCCCTTTTAAGAGCGCTCAAGGCGGTAATGGGACCGAGTGATTATCTGGATTATATGGATAGTTTTCGTTATTCATTAGCCGGGGAGTTTTCCTTCCGCCGTGATGTGTTGAGTGATATTCGTATTCCCAGTGACTGGGGATTGGAAATCGGTGTACTGTCCGAAATGCATCGAAACTATGCCAACAATCGCTTATGTCAGGTAGATATTGCCGATATTTACGATCACAAACATCAGGATCTTTCTACCGATGATCAGCAAGGCGGTTTATCGAAAATGTCAGTAGATATTTCCAAAGCACTGTTCCGTAAACTCGCCACCAAAGGTACTGTCTTCAGCCCTGAGCATTTTCGTAGTATTAAAGCCACCTATTATCGAATCGCATTGGATTTTGTGGAAACCTATCGTAATGATGCTGTAATGAATGGTTTGAAATTTGATATCCACCAGGAAGAAGCTTCGGTAGAAATGTTTGCCCGAAACATTATGGATGCTGGACAGGTTTTTCTGGATAACCCGATGGAAACACCTTTTATTCCCAGTTGGAATCGGGTCCAAAGTGCCTTACCGGATATTTTCGAACGGATCTATCAGGCGGTGGAAGATGATTATCTGGAATATTCTGCGTAAGGGATAGTTATGACACAAACACCCGAACGCCCAGCTGTTTACCAGAATGTGCTTTATCATCTAACGACGGTTTATGGTGAAATTCAGGACTCCCAAACCCTGTCTGCCTTAGCCAGCGAGTTATTGGACATTATGCAAGTCAGTCCCGAAGCACAGGCTCCTCAACCGTATCAAAATAAATGGCAGTCTAATGATATCGCCATGATTACTTACGGTAATAGCGTACTGAAAAAAGACGAAGCCCCGTTACAGACGCTCAAACGGTTTGTGGATGATTATTTTGCCGACTGCATTAATACAGTGCATATCCTGCCATTTTTTCCTTTTTGCAGTGATGATGGTTTTGCAGTGAAGGACTTTTTTCAAGTCAATCCGGAATTGGGGCAATGGTCAGATATCAATGCCATCGCAAAAGATTACCGCCTGATGGCAGATTTAGTGATTAACCATGGTTCAAGCAGTAGCCAATGGTTTCAGAATTTTATCGCTGGTGAGGGTGAAGGCCACGATTATTTTTTCACTTGTGAGGCAGATACCCCGACATCATTAGTGGTGCGTCCGAGAACCACACCACTGTTACGTGAAACCGAAACCGCCCAGGGTATTAAACATGTCTGGTGTACCTTCAGCCATGAACAAGTGGATTTTGATTTTCGTAATATCGAAGTACTTAAAACCTTTGTAAAGATTGTTCGGTTTTATCTGGATCAGGGAATACGGCTGTTTCGCCTTGATGCTGTTGCATTTTTGTGGAAACAGGCAGGCACCAATTGTCTGAACTTACCTCAAACCCATGAGTTGGTCAGATTGCTGCGTTTATTGATAGAGCAAGCTCAAAGCGATTCGGTAATCATTACCGAAACCAATATTCCGAATCGGGAAAATCTCAGCTATTTCGGCAATGCCAATGAAGCACACTGGATCTATAACTTCTCGCTACCACCACTGTTATTAAATACTTTGTTAACAGGGAATTGTCGCTATTTAAGACAATGGTTAATGAGCATGCCGCCAGCTCAAAATGGTACGGCTTATTTTAATTTTATCGCCTCACATGACGGCATTGGTCTACGTCCCGCCGAAGGTCTGCTTACGGATAGTGAAACTGCTGCACTGATTTCAACTATGCAGGGCTTTGGTGGTGAAATTTCCTGGCGTGCTGCTGAGAACAACATCAAAAAACCATATGAGATAAATATTTCATTGTTTGATGCCCTGCAGGGAACCGTAAAAGGCCCCGACCAATGGCAGCAAGTTCGGTTCGTTTGTGCCCATGCAGTCATGTTGGCTCTTGAAGGTATTCCCGGTATTTATATTCATAGCTTATTAGCCACCGGTAATGATTATCAGCGGCTAAAACAGCAGCAACACAATCGCGCAATTAATCGCCATCAATGGGATGATGCAACGATCCGGGCTGCATTAAAACACCCTGCTAATAACCATTCGATGGTGTATCAAAAACTCACCGATCTCATTAAGCTTCGCATGCAACAACCTGCTTTTCACCCCAATGCAACACAATACACTTTGCAGCTAGGCGATACTTTATTTGGCTTTTGGCGACAAAGTATTGACCGTCAGCAAAGCATATTCTGTATATTTAATATCAGTGATCAATATCAAACACTTCGCATTGCCGATCTTAATCTGGTTGCCACAGATGATTGGCACGATCTTATCAGTGGCGATGCCATCGACTCATGGCAAAGTGAAATTCAGCTGTCCCCCTATCAGAGTCTCTGGCTAAGTAATCGCTGATTCTCATATTTTTATCGTTAAGGATTTTTTCATGACCGATCAAGTTTCTATTCGTAAATGTCTTTTTCCCGTTGCCGGCTATGGCACACGTTTTTTGCCTGCAACCAAAGCCATGCCGAAAGAAATGTTACCTATCGTTGATAAACCCCTGATTCAATATGGTGTAGAAGAAGCCATGGAAGCCGGATTGCACAGTATGGGTTTTATTACCGGCCGAGGAAAAAGAGCTATAGCCGATCACTTTGATACCAGCTTTGAATTGGAACAGCAGATCCAGGGAACCAGCAAAGAGTCTTACCTTACCGATATCCGGAATGTTATGGATTCCTGTGATTTTATATTTATGCGTCAACGTGAGATGTTGGGTTTAGGGCATGCCATTCTGACTGGTGAACCGATAATCGGTGATGAAGCTTTTGCCGTATTACTGGCAGATGATTTATGTGCCACACCGGAGTCCGGTGGCAAACGTGCATTAGGTCAACTTGTTGAATTGTATAAAAAACATCAATGCACCATCGTAGCAATCGAAGAAGTGCCAGCCGATGCAACAGGCAGTTATGGCGTTATCTCCGGTGAGGAAATTGAACCCGATATTTATCGTATTACCGACATGGTTGAAAAACCCAAGCCGGAAGATGCACCAAGTAATTTGGCCATCATCGGGCGTTATGTTTTGACTCCAGATATCTTTGAGTACTTACGCAATACGCCACCGGGTGCTAATGGTGAGGTACAGATTACTGATGCCATTCGCGCCATGGCTCAGGAAAAACCCGTACTGGCGGTCAAATTCAAAGGCCATCGCTTTGATTGCGGCAGCATTGCTGGTTATGTCGAAGCCACTAACTATTATTTTAAAAAACAGTATGGTTAATCTCTGCATAAGCAGAGATAAGTCTCAGATCATAATCAATAACTATTACTTTGACTTTACTCATTCTGGACTCTTATTAACCTGCCTCAGGGATAAGTTCGAAGCTGACCGACTACGACACCCTGAATACTGAGTCGTTTAGCATCAATCGTTACCGGTTCAAAGGTGTCATTCGCTGGCATTAAGGTAATGGTGCCATCTTTATTAACCAGCATGGTTTTGAGGGTGGCATCATAACCATCCACCAAAGCCACAATCATGTCACCGTGCTTAGCTTGTCGGGTTGACTCAACCACCACATAATCACCAGACATAATGCCTTTACCGATCATCGACTCACCACTGATTTTGAGAACATATCGACCTTTACCTTTAAACATGATGCCAAGGTCAATCTCTGACTCATCCGGTACAGCTTCAATCAAACGGCCAGCGGCAATTTTACCCATCATCGGCAAAATAAGAGATTGATCAGATACCGCTTGTTCGTTTAATTGTAAACCGCGCGTTCTACCGGTGAGCCGCTCCAGATATCCTCCATCAATCAATGCTTGAATATAACGATGAGTCGTGCCCTGAGAGGCAATCCCCAACCCTTCCGCGACTTCAGTCACCAATGGTGCTTCACCGTTTTTTTCGATGTATTGACGAATAAAATTGAGCGTATCTTGTTGTCTTTTGGTTAGCATGACTGTTCACTCACATTGAGAATAAAAAGAGAAGAGAAAATATAGAGAATTTATTCTGTAGTTTCAAGCAATATTTTTAATTTAATCGCGTTCCCGGCCATATCATTGACAACACTGTAGAACAGTATCCTTAGACTGGTATAATTGATGCGCAACTGGTATCTTTATCAGTTAAAAAGAATTAAGTACGAGGTAATCATGTTCAAAAAAATCGATGAATTTTTGATGCAAAAGTTTCCACACATCATCTTACTCTTTACTGTTTTCTGGTTGGGTTTAGTAGCAATCGGATGGTATTTATCCAAGTAATCAATGCGGGTTTAAATAGCCAGAAAAAAATGTAAATCATCGCACGAGTATGATTTGATCCAGATCAATGCCTTCTAGCACTGTCAGCATGATAATCAACAACGGAAACAAAATATTTCCCGCTGTTAAGGAGTTTTATCATGCACAAATTAGAAGAATGGTTAATGGAACACTTCATCGAATTCATTATCGTAATGTCGCTGGCCTGCATTGGACTTGTGGCTTATGGTTTAGTGATGTCCTAAACCCAACATGAAATAAGTTACCAAGCTGGAGTAAATCAGGAGCAAATTTCCCTGCTACTCCGTTAGAAATTTCTAGTTGCTGTTTCGGTATCCCGAAATTGAGTCTGCTTGTATATTCCATAAACGAATAACGAAAAAGATTGTTTCGGGAACCGCTATTTTTTTTCAGTCATCACATAGCCCCAAACCCCATTGCAGAGATTACCCCTAATCGTTAATGTGCTTTTTCTCGGTTTATGGGATGCGGGATAAATGGAGCTTCAAAAACAAAACACTGATCTGCCATACACTATATTTTTGATTAGCAGCATGATTTTCTTCGTTTAAAAGTCATTCACGACTTTGGTCCACACATTCCCAGCACACATTTAAAAAGCTAAATATGCCATTTACACTGCATTATATAGACGAAAATTCTGTTTCCGAACGCCGCCAAAATAACTTTGCCGAGCCTGACCACAACTTAGAATACTTTTTGTTCTATTTCTGCAAGATGAAAGGAAATAACCTCTCACAATTTACAATACAATGAGTTATCTTCGTTTCCTAAGCCAAGCATTCGAACCAGTCGACTTCATGCCCCAACTTTTTGTTGATAAATACAGTCATTTCAGCACATTATTAACAAATGAGCGATAAAACCGAAAACTATAGTCAACAAATTAGAAACGTATTTTTCGTATCAGATCGAACCGGTTTGACGGCCGAATCTTACGGAAAATGTTTATTAGCCCAATTCCCAGATATTGAATTTGAAACGATTACTCTGGCATTTGTCGATAGCAAAGAAAAAGCAGAAGATGCCCGCGATCAAATTAACTCGTTGTGTACAGAATCTGAATTACCACCGCTGGTTTTCAGTACTTTAGTAAATAACGAGGCTCAGCAGATTCTCGAAGATAGTGATGGCCTGGTCATTAGTCTGTTTTATAACTTTATCGGTTCAATGGAAGAATTTCTTGGCATTCAAGCCTCCCAGAAGGTTGGCGTTTCTCGGATATTAATAAGCGATACAACCTATCAAAAACGTTTGGATGCGATTGATTATGCACTGACACATGATGACGGCATTCGTCCTGATCAATACGAAGAAGCAGATGTTATTTTGGTCGGTGTCTCACGTTGTGGTAAAACGCCAACCAGCTTATATTTAGCGATGAATTTCTCGCTTAAAGTGGCTAACTATCCATTGACCGTTGAAGATTTGGAAGCTGAAGAGCTGCCGGAGTATCTGAAGATACATAAACATAAACTTGCTGGCCTGACGATTAAACCTGTGCCGCTGAGCCGCATTCGCCGTCAACGACGTCCTGATAGTAATTATTCCTCTTTGGAGATTTGTCAGGCAGAATTAGATAAAGCGATGATTATGTTTGAGAAAGTTGATATTCCAGTATTTGATACTACGAATACTTCAATTGAAGAAATATCCAGTCGTGTTGTTCGCACTCTGGGGCTTGCGCGTGAGCGCATCCGCGAATCAACCATTACATTTAACAAAACTAAAAATTTAAGGTAGGTGTCATGACCGAATATGTAATTCCACTCGATAAGTTGTGCATGAATGATGTCGGGAGAGTTGGCGGAAAAAATGCTTCTTTAGGCGAAATGTTACAGAATCTAGCACCTTTGGGTGTAGCTGTTCCTAACGGCTTTGCGACTACAGCGGATGCTTACAGAGAGTTTTTACAGCATGACGGACTACAGGACCAAATAAACGATTTATTACGTGAACTGGATGTGGACGACGTTGTTGCACTGCAAAAAGCAGGCAAAACCATCCGCGAGTGGATAATGACCATTCCCTATCCGGAAAAAATGGAAGCAGCCATTGATGAGGCTTATCAAAAGCTGGAACAAGAATATGGCACTTCAACCAGTTGGGCTGTTCGCTCATCGGCAACCGCCGAAGATTTACCGGATGCCTCCTTTGCCGGACAACAAGAAACGTTTCTGAATGTTTCTGGTTTAGACCATATCAAGTTTGCCATCAGGGAAGTTTTTGCGTCACTGTTTAATGACCGTGCAATTGCCTATCGTGATCATCAAGGTTTTGAGCATAGTGAAGTGGCTTTGTCTGCCGGTATTCAGAAGATGGTTCGTTCTGATATTGCTTCTGCCGGTGTCGCTTTCACCTTGGATACTGAAAGTGGTTTCCGTGACGTAGTCTTTATTACAGGCAGTTATGGTCTGGGCGAAATGGTAGTTCAAGGGGCGGTAAACCCTGATGAATTTTATGTACACAAAACAACATTAAGCGCAGATCGTCCTGCGGTATTACGCAGAACATTAGGTCAGAAAGCACTGAAAATGGTTTACTCTGGTGATGCCAAATCACCGGTTAAAACTATTGATGTAGATGCCGAAGAGCGATTACATTTCTGCCTGAATGATGAAGAAGTCGAGTCATTGGCCCGTATGGCGATGATTATCGAAAAACATTACCAAAGACCAATGGATATTGAATGGGCTAAAGACGGCAACGATGGCCAGATTTACATCGTTCAAGCACGCCCGGAAACAGTTGAAAGCCGTAGCATAAATGTTACTGAGCAATTCATTTTAAAAGACAAAGGTGAGTTGTTGGCTAGAGGCCGTGCCATTGGTAGAAAAATTGGCAGTGGCCGGGTTAGACTTTTAACCAGTCTTGATCAAATGGATCAATTTGAAGCTGGTGATGTTTTACTGACTGATATGACCGATCCCGATTGGGAACCTATTATGAAAAAAGCAGCCGCGATTATTACCAATCGTGGTGGACGTACCTGTCACGCAGCCATTATTGCACGTGAATTAGGTATTCCTGCAGTTGTCGGCTGTGGTGATGCCACTGAAAAAGTCGCTGAAGGCATTTCCGCAACGGTTTCCTGTGCAGAAGGTGATGAAGGTTATATTTATCAAGGATTACTGGATTTTGAACACCGTATTCAGTCCTTAGACCAAATGCCTGAATTACCTGTCAAAATCATGATGAATGTCGGTAATCCCGATCGTGCATTCAGCTTTTCGCAACTTCCTAATGATGGGGTTGGCTTGGCTCGACTGGAATTCATCATTAATAACATGATCGGTATTCATCCTAAAGCATTGATGGCTGCAGATGAAATGGATGCTGAAGTACAACAGATTATCCGCGAAAAAACCACCGCTTATGGTGATCCAGTTGAGTTTTATATCAGTCGTATTACTGAGGGTGTTTCTACCATTGCTGCTGCATTCCATCCACATAAAGTTATTGTGCGTATGTCCGATTTTAAATCGAATGAATATGGCAACCTGGTTGGTGGCGCGCAATTTGAACCGCATGAAGAAAACCCGATGATTGGTTTCCGTGGTGCAGCTCGTTACAGTTCACCGGAATTTGAAGCATGCTTTGAACTGGAATGTGAAGCGATTAAACGTGTGCGTGATGTTATGGGTTTAACCAACGTTGAAGTCATGATTCCCTTTGTACGCACCTTGAGTGAAGCTGAATCGGTAATCAAAATTCTGCAAAAGAATGGCCTGGAACGCGGTAAAAATGGCCTGCGTCTAATCATGATGTGCGAATTGCCTTCAAACGCCGTACTCGCCGATCAGTTTTTGGAATTCTTTGATGGGTTCTCAATCGGTTCTAATGACATGACTCAGCTGACATTAGGCTTAGATCGTGATTCAGCCCAAATCGCTAAAGCATTTGATGAACGCGATCCCGCCGTATTAGCGATGCTGGAAATGGCGATTAAGGCTTGTCATAAAGCGGATAAATATGTCGGTATTTGTGGACAAGGCCCATCAGATCACCCTGATTTAGCAGAGTGGTTGCTTGACCGCGGCATCAGCAGTATTTCGTTAAATCCGGATACGGTTGTCAGTACTTGGCAGGCATTAGCTAAACAGTAAAAATTGCTAGCATGCATAGCAAACAAGATGAGCCCTGCGGGGCTCATCTTGTTTCTGGAGTTAGTTAATTGACTTTTTGCCAATTGATTCAGTCAAGCACCAAATCCACTGAGGCTTGACCATAAACCACACCATTGATAAGTAGCTCAATCAGGTGGTTGCCACTGTAATACTGTCGCGTGGTTAGTTTTACAAAACCATGCGACTTATTAAAATCGATACTCTGCCCTGCCGATAATTGAACATTTCTCCATTTATACACTTTAGCAGTACTCCTGCCATTGGCTTTGATATGCCAAACACGATAGTCCACTACCAGTCTTTGAGGATGCCTGGATAAGGAGTGAATTGTGGCTTGTAAATGCACCAGCCCACCTAATTTCACCTGTTGCTGCAGCAAGGTAAAGTCAACGCTGACTGTTGGATTCTGGCTATATCCCAATAACGGAAATACTGCTGGTTCACCCCACTTTATCAAACTGCGGAGTCCATGACGGATGATCCAATTGCGCTGAGGCGTAGCATTTTTTTGCCATGATCTACAAATCTCAATAACCTGTTGAGGGTGATCTTTGCTTATATCATTTAAATTATTAGCCACAGATTTTTGTACATAACGACTGTTGTCATCTTTAAGCAGGTTGAGTAGTTCAAATATGGGCTGCGGATTTTGCTGTAAGGCCTTTAAATGCCCCCCCCAAGGTAACCGTGGACGTATACCCTCTGACGCCAAACGCCTGACATGTTCATCCGCATCATCACACCACTTCAGCATATAGCCATACGTTAATTCAAAATGCGTTTCGATATAGGGTCTGATGGCAAATTCTGCAGTAAACAACGGTGTCAAATGTTTCAATAAATCCAACGCTATTTCAGGTTGCTGCAACCCCTGTTTGCCCGCATAGTCGATTAATGGCCATCCCATAAAACTGTGCCAGCCGTTGTTAATCTCCCTATCTGGCCAGTTTTCAGCAAGCTTTTTAAGCCATTTGGCATTGTATGCATAATCTTCTACCAATACGCCGGATAAAACCGTACTAAGGTGATTTACCCGGTCTTTAAGCGCCATGTGTTCCAATTGATAAACCGACTGTTCTATAAATTCACTAATGGGAAATACAGGCTGATATTGCTTGATTAATTGGCCCAAGCTGGCTATGGAGACAGGATTGATATGATCTTTTAATAAAGGTGCTGTGGTGGAATCAGCAGACGGTTTTATATTGGCCATCTGTACTACTCACTTATTTCAGACATAAAAAAAACCGTGGTACAAAGACCACGGTTTTTTATTGTACGATATCGAGGAATAATTAGGCTTGTGTTTTTGCTCTTCTACGCACCGCCATAAAGCCCATCAAACCAGAACCAAATAACCAGACTGCTGCAGGTAAAGGTACTTCAGATGGCATAGTAGTAAACTGTCCCATCAATCTAGCCGTTATATTTTGGCGTTCTTCAAGGAATAATTGATCAATCAAAGTCAAGTTATTATTTTCGTCGTAGATACCAAAACCTAATAATTCAAAGTAATAATCCGTACCGGCATAGCTGTAGAACTTTGTTGGTACTGAAGTCAGAAGCGTCGCAGTATCACCTTCAGGATTGACAGTATCATTTAATGAAAAGCCAAAGGTAAAGACTTCAGAAAATAATGATGGGGAAGTGAAATTGAATGTTAAAGAAAGGTCTACAGTTTCTGCTCCTGAACCAAAATTAATGATTCCATTATAAAAATTCAGGTAACCGGCAACAAACGTTTGAGCCACATCTGTGTCAAACTCTGCGCCAGTGTAGGTCAATTTACTAGGTTCATATTTGACTGGATTGGTCTCACAAGTACCAAAAGAGCAAGTTTGAACTGACTCTTCAAATCCTTCCCCCCAGGTAAATACATTGGTACCTACTCCAGTGGTTACCATAGCGTCAGGGCCAATAGGGTTTTCAAATGTTCCAGATGTGCTGCCTTGGAAAGTTGCAGCATTAGCTGTCAGAGAAGCAGCCAAAAGTGAAGCAAAAAGTAGCAAATTTTTCATCAATATTCCTTTTCAGAAAAAAGCAACCCGGCTATCTTTCATTCAAGACCCGTGGCTTTCCGTCTCTTGGTTCACACCAAGGTTGGCTGTCATTTGTATTGTTCCAGTTTTCTACTGGAGTAAAGAACGTTAGCTTAGTGATAAAAAACCTTAATGTTGTACCTTGGGTACTTGAGGCTATTTTTCCATCATAGGCCTCATTGCTGGATAGATCATTTGTCACCAAGTTCCCTCTCATCCCTGCACCATAAACAGTCATTGACGAGAGGTTACTCAATTATATTGTTCAATATTAAGATTTGATGACAAATTCAGCAGTGAATAAACATATCGAATTTTTTAGCAATATCGAGTTACGCTAAACTCTTAAAAACCACGCAAAAAAAACCGCGGCTGAAAAGCCACGGTTTTTTTATTATACGGTATCGCGGAATAATGCGAAATAATTAAGCTTGTGTTTTTGCTCTTCTACGAATCGCCATAAAGCCCATCAAACCAGAACCAAACAACCATACTGCTGCAGGTAGAGGTACTTCAGATGGCATTGAAGTAAACTGACCAATCAATTTCGCTGTTATATTTTTGCCTTCTTTCAGGAATAACTGATCAATCAAGGTCAAGTTACCTTTTTTGTCATAGATACCAAAACCTAATAATTCAAAGTAATAGTCCGTACCAGCATAGCTATAGAATTTTGTTGGTACTGAAGTCAAAAGCGTTGTGGTATCACCTTCAGGATTAACGGTGTTATCTAATGCAAAGCCAAAGGTAAAGACTTCAGAAAATAATGATGGGGAAGTGAAATTGAATGTTAAAGAAAGGTCTACACTTTCCGCCTGCGATCCTAAATTGATGATTCCATTATAAAAGTTCAGGTAACCGGCAACAAACGTTTGATCCACATCTGTATTAAAACCTGTACCAGTGTAGGTTAATTTACTAGGATCATGTTTGATATCTTTGGTATTACAGAAGAACAAAAAACAAGATCTAACTGATTCTTCATATCCTTCACCCCAGGTAAATACATTGGTACCTACTCCAGTAGTTACCATACCCGCAGGACCAGTAGGGTTTTCAAATGTTCCAGATGTGCTGCCTTGGAAAGTTGCAGCATTAGCTGTCAGAGAAGCAGCCAAAAGTGAAGCAAAAAGTAGCAAATTTTTCATAAATCTTCCTTTTCAGAAAAAAAGCAACCCGGCTATCTTTCATTCAAGACCCGTGGCTTTCCGTCTCTTGGCTCACACCAAGGTTGGCACTCAGTTAATTAATATTGTCCCGATACCCATCTGGAGCAATGGTGCCAATCTTAGAGGAATAAATTATTAAAACTATTGTACCTTGGTACTAGCTAATAATTTTTTTGAATAAAGCGATAGATTCAACGTGGCTGGTGTGTGGAAACATATCCATAATGCCCGTTTTGACAAGGGTGTAACCATATTGATTGACTAACTCCCCGGCATCACGTGCCAGAGTTGCCGGGTTGCAAGAAACATAGACAATCGTCTCGGCTCCCAGGTCGGCAATTTGACCGAGCACTTCAAAAGCGCCACTTCTCGGTGGATCCAGTAACACTTTAGTGAAACCGGCTTGTGCCCATGGATAATCTTTAAGTTGTGTAGTGGTAAGATCGGCCAATTCAAATACAGCATTATTCAAGCTGTTAATTGTGGCATTACGCTGCGCATGGGCTACCAATGATTTATCACCTTCGACACCAATGACACTGCTGACCCGCTTGGCCAGAGGCAGGGTAAAATTCCCCAGTCCACAGAACAAATCCAGCACTCGATCAGTTTGCTTTAAATCCAGTAACTCAATCGCTTTGGCGATCATTTTATGATTAATACCAGCATTGACCTGAGTAAAATCACCCGGTGCAAACTCCAGTCTGAGCCCTTCTTCTGGGGCATAATGCAATTGCGGTGCTGCCGGCCATAACGGACTGACGGTATCCGGACCACCTGGCTGCTGATAGATCCACAAATCATGCTGTTGACCGTAAGCGATTAATATTTGTGTATCGGACTCACTCAATGGGTCCATATTTCTAAAAACCAACGCCGTATTAGCATCATCCATCGCTACTTCTATCTGTGCGATGCGATTATAGGCTTCCAGACTGGCAATCATTTTGCCCAGTTCTTCAAGACGTAAACCAACTCGAGGGTCCAGCACTTCACATTGAGTAAGTTCAGCCAGATATGGTGTGCCTTTTTCTCTGAAACCAACCAAGACTTTTTCTTTTTTGGTCACATAACGCACGCCCAACCGAGCTTTACGACGATAGCCCCATAATGGTCCTGTTAACGGTGGCAGCCAATGTTCTGGAGTAAGTTGACCAAAATGTGAGAATTGTTCTTTTAAAGTATCCTGCTTCAGGCTTAACTGAGCTTCTGGTGCCATATGCATCAAACTGCAACCACCACAAATACCGAAATGCTGGCATTTAGGTTCGACACGATCTGCTGAAGCTGTTTCAACAGAAATCGTTTTGGCTTCATCATATTTTTTATGCAAGCGGGTATAGAGAAAAGAGATGTTTTCGCCAGCTAACGCACCATCGACAAAAACGGTTTTACCATCAATCCGAGCAATGCCACGACCGTCATGTGAAAAACTTTCGATGGTTGCCTGAACAGCTTCAGTTGGAAGCCGTTGTCTGTGATTACGTCGTGCCATTTATTCAAACCTATAAACTGAAAATACATAAAAAAAGTCCGGCCATGTTTTTGCATGACCGGACTTTCACTAGCTTAAAAATTATTTTTGCTGCCAACCGCCGCCTTGTTGGAACCACCAGCCTTTTGCAGCATTGCTTATCCAGCGTCTGGCAAAGGTTTCCTGAATATCAGATTCCCATTCCGGATGACCGTTGGCGCGGGCAATTTCAGCATATAAAGCTTTACGATCCTGATTTTCTTCAGCAATCAATGTATTCACTGCATTGCGATCTTTGAGCGGTACCGCTGAGGCTTCACGCAAGGTTATCAATCCGTTGCTGGTCAAGCCAATCGCGCCTGTTTGATAAAACGGATGCAACTGTTCATGGCGTTGTTTCATTTTCGCCTGCAGTGCATTAATCGCCGGTGAATTAATATTTAGATTAACTTCTGCTTGTGCCGGTGAGACCAGCCAATTCAAAACTTGCATAGCGATAGGAAGCGTTTGTTTCAGCTCACTGGTGTCTTCCGGAGAAGTCGATTTTGGCTGGGTTTGTACTTCTCTGCCCCAGACATCTTCAATGATCCGATCTGCGGCTTTTTCAGCAGCAGCGGCAGGAAAATAAATATTTATTGTGACGCAGGAAATCAGCATCAAGCCCGCTGTGCTTCCCATTAACCATTTTAATAAACGCATTAGCATTTCCTTTATTGAATGACTGGCCCGTCACTTTGACTGACCGCTTTTAATCTGGCAATTAATTCAGGCCAATCCACTTCTCGGGTATAGCCCACCACATTAATCCATGGCGGTAAACCACCACCTTTGACAATATAGTAACCCTGCTCGCTGGGTTCGACACCATCCATTTGACATACCGAATTCATCAACCGGCAACTTAGACCAATTTTCTGATAGGAAAAATCTTCAAACAAGCCCATAAATCCACGAGATAAAAGTGCCGAAGGTCCACCACCGACTTGCGAAATATTATTCACTGCGCGCTGACTAATTCGTCGCCGCCCGGGCTCTTTTTCCGGTGTCATAAAGACCGCATCAAACTGCACTGGCTCCCAGTTTGATAAACGTAGATTATGTATGCGCCCATCAATTTTGCCGCTTATATTACCAAAATCAAAGGTGCTGGTGAGGGTCTGTAAATCCAGACGACTGATATCGATATTGGCATAGAGCTGCGGCAAACTGCCAAATGGCTGCTGCAAACGTAAATCTCTGATAACGGTAGTACCATCAAATATTTTCAGCAATAACGCGCCATCCACTGTGATGATTTCATCCCGGTAACTGACGTTTGGAATCATGCCGGACAGTTTTCCCTGTAGCTCAGGCCACCCCATTTGGCTACTCAATTGAGACATCGATATCGGACTGAGTAATCCTTGAAACTGCCATTGCATCCCTTGCTCTCCTGCCAGACTTAATTGGAAATTATTTAACGATAATTCACCGTCCAGAATTGGCAGAGCCAGGCTTTCAATAAAACGAATTTGATTCTGACTAACCTCGGCCAGTAATTTCGAGCCACCCAACGGTAAAGACAGAACCGAAGCCGATTGCCAATTTAACGCTATCGGTAAAATAGCTGCCTGATTCGTCCATCCCAACTGTCCTTCCAGATTTTCGATGCTGAACCGCCCCGCCTCATCGATGATACTGACAGATTGCAAATCCATTTTGAATTGATATTGTTCTGGCAGCCATTCTACGTTGGCTTTAATTTGTCCGTTCGTTTGCAAACGACTTAGCGATGAGCCTGGGAAAAAGGGTTGTAACCAACCTTTATAAAGCGAGTCGACATCATCGCTGTTAAACGACAGTTCCATGCTGGTTAATTGCAAAGCTTTACCTTGTAACCGTCCTGCGGCCTGAACAGATTCTCCCTGCTCAAAATTGAAATGGTTTACCTGCCACTGTTGATCGTGTTTAACAAATCGACCTTCACTATGAAGGGTTACAGATTGCTCGGCTAAATCCAGAAAGATTGGCTCAAAATACGCCTGACCTTCATCTATCGTGAGCGTTTGTTGCCAGTTCCAGCTATCGGTATCAGCTTGCAATTGCAGACTAACGTCTGCTGTCAACGACTCACCAACATAACTTCCCGCCGGATCAGAGAAGGCGATATTGCTCAGTTTAGCGTTAACATCAGCCGAATTAAGTTGTTGTTGCAGTCCGTTAAGTCTGGCATCGATATCTGCTTTGGCATTCACATTCCATTGCGCAAGCAAACTCAGTTGCTGCTCTGAGACATAGGCACTGACAAAGTTGATGAGACTCGCTACCTCAATTTGTTGTCCCGTCAGATCGGCTTGCCATTTGCCCTGATGGTAAGTTGCCCGGACATCAAGATGACCTTGCTCGATGCGAATACCATTAAGTGCTATCTGATAATTCTCTTCTTCCGCTCTGGATTGCACTTCAAAACTAATTTGTTGACTGCCCCATTGCGCATGAATGAAGTCAAATTGACCAGCCCGACAATCAAGCTGGCCGGATAGCCAGCGCAAATTATCACAACGCAGTCTGACATTGGACAACTGCCCCAGGGGTTCCACCAAGCGAACTTTGCTGGCACTGGCGGAAACAGCCAATCCTGTAGCCAAGAGGGTAATGTCAACTTGCAGATCAGTGATATCAAGCTGCTCACTTGACCAGAGACCAATCTGAATAGAGATCTGTTCTATAGCACGTACGGAGGTGGTTACCACGAGTAACAAAACCATTAAAACGATTACATTTCTCGTGTTGAATGGCATTAGTCTGCTGGAAACACACCTGTGGAAAGATAGCGATCTCCACGATCACAAATAATGCAGACGATCACCGCATTGCTGATGGTTGCGGATAATCGTAAAGCAGCAGCCACACTACCACCCGATGAAACACCACAGAAAATGCCTTCTTCACTGGCAAGTCGACGCATGGTTTCCTCAGCGACTTCTTGCTCCATATCCAGTGTGATATCGACCCTTTCTGGCTCGAATATTTCCGGTAAATAAGCAGTCGGCCAGCGGCGAATTCCCGGGATTTTCGCGCCATCTACCGGTTGCACACCAACAATCTGCACCCCTGGATTTTGTTCTTTTAAATATCGGGAAACACCCATAATGGTGCCAGTGGTACCCATGGCACTGACAAAATGGGTTACTTCACCTTTTGTATCACGCCAGATTTCCGGTCCAGTGGTTTCATAATGTGCTAATGGATTATCAAAGTTACCAAACTGATTCAGTACCTTGCCTTCTCCCATTGCCTGCATTTGCAAAGCCAAATCACGTGCAGATTCCATCCCATCGGTCAGGATGATTTCAGCACCATAAGCCCGCATTGACGCCCGGCGTTCCAGGCTCATGCTTTCCGGCATAATCAAAATCATTCGATAGCCCAGAATGGCAGCGACCATCGCCAGAGCAATACCGGTATTACCGCTGGTGGCTTCAATCAAAGTATCACCTGGCTGTATATCACCTCGCTGCTGTGCATGACGAATCATGCTGGCAACTGGGCGATCCTTAACTGAACCAGCCGGATTATTACCTTCAAGTTTGGCTAGGATAATATTGCTGGTATTACCGGGCAGGCGCTGTAAACGAACCAGAGGTGTATTGCCAATGAATGATTCTATGGTTGGATACTCAGTCATTGTGGCCTTCCACTAAAATAACATACGCAGTGGCGTAATCACCGTCGTCACTGAGACTGAGCATGGCGGTTTGAATATTTTTTTCAGACAATAATTGCTCTGCATAGTCATGAAATACCAGCTCGGGTTTACCCAGACTGTTATTGCGCACAGCGATATGCTGCAGGCTCAACCCATCACGAAAACCCGTTCCTAAAGCTTTGGCAGTGGCTTCTTTGGCGGCAAAGCGTTTGGCCAGAAAGGCTGCTGGTTGTTTGTTTTTTTGAAACAATTCGAATTCAGTGATATCCAGGATGCGCTGCGCCGCTTTATCGCCGTATTTTGCTAACATTTCAGCTATGCGGGGAATATGCACTAAATCCGTGCCAATACCACTGATCATCCGCGACGGGCTTCCATCATTAATTGTTTCATTTCACGTACCGCAGCCTGAAAGCCGGTAAAAAATGAGCGAGCCACAATGGCATGACCGATATTGAGTTCAACCAACTCTTTAATGGCCGCAATAGGCTGCACATTATGGTAATGCAAGCCATGGCCGGCATTAACCTGCAATCCCAGCGCATGAGCCTGTTCAGCCGCTTTACGGATAATCTTCAATTCTTTTTTGGCTTCTGCAGCTGAACTGGCCTCAGCATAGCGGCCGGTATGCAGTTCAATTACTGGTGCGCCACAGGCAACAGCCGCTTCAATCTGTTTTAATTCGGGATCAATAAATAATGAAACCGTTATTCCAGCTTCTGCTAGGCGGACGCAGGCATCGTGCATACGGGATTGCTGACCGGCAACATCCAATCCACCTTCGGTCGTGAGTTCTTCACGGCGTTCCGGTACCAGACAGCAATCGGCTGGTCGATAATGTTCGGCAATACTGAGCATTTCTTCGGTGACCGCCATTTCAAGGTTCATTTTAGTCTGTAGGATATCCGCCAGCATTCTGACATCGCGATCCTGAATATGCCGACGATCTTCGCGTAAATGCAGCGTAATACTGTCTGCTCCGGCTTGTTCAGCTTCAATAGCCGCCTGAATCGGGTCGGGATAGCGGGTACCGCGAGCCTGTCTTAACGTTGCCACATGATCAATATTGACGCCAAGATAAATCGACATGATGTTCCTTAATTAACTGTTTTTAGTGCCGGCATAACGCTGCATTTCAGCAAACAACTGCCGGCTTTTCAGCGGTTTGCCATCTAAATAGTAATTTATTATTAAACGCATTAACTGCTTTGTTTCAGTCAGGCTAAGCGGATCATTCAGATTTTCCTGATGCAATTGGATCAAACTGGCACCTGAAATAATACGTTTTGTGTCATTTTCTAAACATGGCTGCAAGCCCAGATCTGGCTGATAGTGGTAATGCAGATGCGATTCCACCGCCTCACCCTGACAATCGGTTGTCAGATCCACCCCATAGCCTAATGCTTCTAACAAGCGTTTTTCAAAAAGTCTAAGCACTTGTTCAGCTTGTTCGGATTGTTGTAGCCCCTCTAATGCTTTTTGATAAGCATCAAACACCAAAGGTTCAGGCTGTTGCTGCGTTAATAATCTGACCAGTAATTCATTAATGTACAAGCCACACAGGGTGGCATGGCCCTGCAACCAATAAGGGGCGGTGGTCGTTTCAATTTTACTTAGTGTCAGCAAATCACCTCGACCAAACCAGTTCAACCACAGCGGTTGAAATAATTGCAGTGGATTGGAGTGACGGCGTTTATTTTGTCGCATGCCTCTTGCTACCAGACTTAAGCGACCATAATCTGCGGTAAAAACATCCAGCAGCAAACTGGTTTCCCGATAGGGGCGTTGGTGTAAAACAAATGCCTGGGTGAACTCCACCGGGTTACCTAATCAAATATCGTCGTTGTAGCCCAGACTTCTTAACATACGTTCATTGTCAGACCAGCCTTCGCGAACTTTGACCCATAATTGCAGAAACACTTTGCAGCCAAACAGCTTTTCCATATCTTCACGGGCATCTTGGCCGACCTGCTTGAGCAGCTCGCCTTTTTTACCGATAACGATGGATTTCTGACCACTGCGCTCGACATAAATCACAGCACTGATGCGGAACATGCCGTTATCATCTTCAAACTGTTCAATATCAACCGTCAGTGAGTACGGTAGTTCCTGGCCTAAATGACGGAACAGTTTTTCACGAACCATTTCGGCTGCCAGAAAACGTGAACTGCGATCGGTAAGCTGATCTTCATCAAAAATCATCTCGCCTTCAGGCATTAGTTTATATATCGACTCTTCAAGAGATTCCAGATTGATACCTTTACGCGCTGATAAAGGCACGATATCGGTAAATTTAAACAATGCTGCGAGCTTTTCTACCTGTGGAAACAAAGTCGCTTTATCTTCTAATTTATCAATTTTGTTCATCACCAGAATGACCGGCTTGCTGGTTTCCTGCAGTTTCTTCAGCACTCGCTCGTCTTCGTCAGTCCACTTCATGCCCTCGATAACAAATACGACAACATCGACATCTTCTACCGAAGCGGCAGCAGCACGGTTCATATATCGATTCATCGCCCGTTTGCCATCGCTGTGAATACCTGGCGTATCCACATAGATAAATTGACTTTGCTCAGTGGTTTTAATGCCCAGAATACGGTGCCGGGTGGTTTGTGGTCGGCGAGAGGTAATACAGAGTTTTTGTCCCAATATCCGATTAATCAGAGTGGATTTACCGACATTGGGACGACCTATAATAGCGACATAGCCACTACGGAAAGCTGGTTCTTCATTCATAATTTTGACTCGATTAGCGTCAGGGCACGTTCAGCGGCTTTTTTTTCAGCCTTACGATGACTGCTTCCCTGAGCCACGACTAATTTATTCAATAAACTCACCTGACAGGAGGCCTCAAATACAGGCTGGTTATCGGCGGATTCAATCTCTTTTACACTATAGAGCGGTAATGGTAATTTGCGGCTTTGCAATAATTCCTGCAAACGGGTTTTGGGATCTTTAACCGTTTCGGTCACATCAATAGAATCCAGACGTTCATCATAAAGTCTCAGAATCAATGGCTTGACCACGTCGATACCACTATCCAGAAACAGCGCGCCTAAAATAGCTTCCAACGCATCCGCCAGAATCGACTCACGGCGAAAACCACCACTTTTTAATTCGCCCTGACCGAGAATTAACACTTCGCCTAATTTCAGTTCACGGGCGATTTCTGCCAGTGTTTCACCTTTGACCAGACTGGCCCGCAGCCGGCTCATTTTGCCTTCTTTAGCCTGTGGAAAACGGTTAAATAATTCTTCAGCGATGACAAAGCTTAATATTGCGTCACCCAGATATTCCAGTCGTTCATTGTTCTTCGGGGCGGCACTGCGGTGCGTCAGGGCCTGCAATAAAAGATCGTCGTTATTAAATTGAATGCCAAGTTGCTGGCATAGTTTTTTCTGCTTGATATTGATCATCGAATGGCCGGTTCCACATCCACTTCAGTGACAAAATGTCCGACTAAATCAACATGGGCAATGAACGGTTTCCGCACTTCATAATCAATAACGATTTTAGTGACGTAGGTATTGCTTCTGCCACGGAAGAGTTCGATATTTTCTTTCTTAACGCTGGAAATATAGCCAGTGTTAAAACGACGGCTGAGTAATAACATTACCTGTTCATTGGTGAGTTTATTATTTTTTAATTCGGTTTCCATCGACTTCATGATTTGTAAAACACCGTAGTATTCCTGATACATCGGTACTAATCGCATGGTTAATGTGGCAAAAAAAGCGATGATTGCCAGCACGATTACCCAGCTGATTAACGTCATTCCCTGTTGTTTTTTCATGATGCACCTCTAATTAATAGAACGCCCCACCCTTGACCAGACAATACCACCATCATCCCAATTCCAGCTCATCCAGATGAAGAAGGCTTTACCCACCAGATTTTCTTCCGGCACAGTTCCCCATACACGGCTGTCATTACTGTTATCGCGATTATCGCCCATCACAAAAAAGTGACCTTCCGGAACCGTTATTTCGCCTTCCATCGACATGCGTTGAGGATCCAGCAAAATGTCATGCGAATTATCCGTTAATTGCTCATGCTTAAGTTCAGCCCGCGGTGCGATCATCCCCGCCAACTCCGCCGGTTTCTCACCAGCTTGTTGTTTGATTTCCTGGCCGTTGATAAACAATGTTTTATTGAAATAGCCCACTGTGTCACCAGGCAAACCGATGACCCGTTTAATGTAATCAATCTCAGGTTGTTGCGGATAACGAAATACCATCACATCGCCACGTTCCGGACTACCGGTATTGAGGATTTTAGTGTTAACCACCGGCAGACGAATGCCATAGGAAAACTTGTTCACCAAAATAAAATCACCGATATGCAGGGTCGGTAACATGGATGATGATGGAATACGGAACGGTTCAGCGACAAATGAACGAATCACCAGCACCAATAAAATAATCGGGAAAAATGATTTGGCGTATTCAACCATCGCCGGTTCACTTTCACTGGCAGGACGCTGGCGTGCTAACCAGAAACGATCAACTACCCATATCAGGCCGGTTATCGCGACCAGTAACACCATTATTGCTGGGAAACTCACTTGACGCTCCTTTTATGATTTCTTGGATAACTGCAAAACCGCCAAGAAGGCTTCCTGCGGCACATCCACTTTGCCGATGGATTTCATACGTTTTTTACCGGCTTTTTGTTTTTCTAGCAATTTACGTTTGCGAGAAACGTCGCCCCCGTAACATTTTGCTAACACATTTTTACGCATTGCTTTGACCGTTGAGCGCGCAATAATATGCCCACCAATGGCTGCCTGAATGGCCACATCAAACATTTGACGTGGGATCAATTCCTGCATTTTTTCAACTAATTGACGGCCACGCGACACGCTTTGGTCTTTATGCACAATCATTGATAACGCATCGACTTTTTCACCATTGATTAACACATCAAGCTTAACCAAAGGAGCCGCTTCGAAACGAATAAAGTGATAATCCAGTGACGCATAACCGCGACTGACCGATTTGATGCGATCAAAGAAATCAATGACCACTTCATTCATTGGCAATTCATAACTCAGGGCAACTTGCTTGCCCATATACTGCATGGATTTCTGTACACCGCGCTTTTCGATACACAGGGTAATAACCGCACCAAGATAATCCTGCGGCACCAGCATATCGGCAATAACGATAGGCTCACGAATTTCTTCAACTGAGCCGGCATCCGGTAATGAGGCCGGATTTTCAATCTTAATCACATCACCTTTTTTGGTGACTACTTCAAATACTACGGTTGGTGCTGTGGTGATCAGATCCAGATCGTATTCACGTTCGAGTCGTTCCTGAATGATTTCCATATGCAGCAAGCCGAGGAAACCACAACGGAAACCAAAGCCTAATGCCTGTGAATTTTCCGGTTCAAAAAACAATGAAGAATCGTTTAAGCGCAATTTGCCCAATGCTTCACGAAACGCATCGTAATCATCACTGCTGACCGGGAACACACCGGCATACACCTGTGGTGTAACCGATTTAAAGCCCGGTAACATTTCGGTTGCGCCATGTTGAGCGGTGGTTAAGGTATCACCCACCGGCGCACCATCAATTTCTTTAACACCGGAAATAACATAGCCAACTTCACCGCAGTTCAGTGCGGGACGTTTGCTGCGTTTGGGAGTAAACACACCCACTTCATCAACTTGATATTCCTGTCCGGTAGACATGACTTTGATTTTGTCGCGATTTTTCAGTCTGCCCTGTTTGATCCGAACCAGAGAGATAACCCCGACATAACTGTCAAACCAGGAATCAATAATCAGTGCCTGCAGCGGGCCTTCCGGATCACCTTTGGGTGGTGGAATACGGGCAACCAGCTCTTCTAAAACTTCATCAATACCGATGCCGGTCTTGGCACTGCAGCGAACCGCATCGAGAGCATCAACACCGATAATATCTTCAATTTCCTGAGCAACCCGATCCGGCTCTGCTGCAGGTAAATCAATTTTGTTTAACACCGGTAATACTTCCAGACCGAGATCAATAGCGGTATAACAGTTAGCAACACTTTGTGCTTCAACACCTTGCGCAGCATCAACCACCAGCAATGCGCCTTCACAAGCCGCTAGCGAACGGGAAACTTCATAGGAAAAGTCAACGTGGCCAGGCGTATCGATAAAGTTGAGATGATAGGTTTCGCCATCTTTCGCAGTGTAATCAAGAGAGACACTTTGCGCCTTGATGGTAATGCCCCGCTCTTTTTCGATATCCATCGAATCCAGAACCTGTTGAGACATTTCACGTTCACTCAGGCCGCCACAGATTTGAATAAATCTATCTGCAATGGTGGATTTACCGTGGTCAATATGAGCAATGATTGAGAAGTTTCTAATATTTTTCATTGAGTAGCGATTATGAACGTAGCGGAGGTAGAAATAGGGTGTGGCAAGATGTGTTCAGCTCCATGATTTAGAATGTGTTGCCAACGCGAATCACGCATCGTGCAAATGACCCGGTATTATACGCACTTAACTGAGTTATAACGATAATAAATACTGTGATACTGAATTGATCTGTGGTACTGGTCCGGAAAGTTCACTGTATAAACATTGCTTAATTAATAAGAATCATTAGCATTAATCATTTTCAAGCATTTCATCTTTAACAACGGAAATTCCATGCAGGCTAGCCAAATCGACAATGACGTCCTCACCGGTCCGATTATTTCCACCTTTCTACGCTTTGCTATCCCATCCATTCTGGGTTTACTGGCCATCACAACCGCCAGCATTGTGGACGGAATTTTTATCGGCCAATTTGTCAGTTCAGAAGGCCTGGCCGCGATTACCTTATTGATTCCGTTTTTTACCCTGGTTTTTGCCATAGCGCTGATGTTGTCAATTGGTGGTGCTGTGCGGGCGGGAAGCTATCTCGGACAAAATAAAACCAAAGCCGCTTCTGCGGTTTTCAGTAAATGTCTGATAAGCATTTTCATCGTTGGTCTGTTGTTTATGGGCATTTCATTAACGCTGGATCAACAGATCTTAGCGCTGCTCGGTGCGCCAGAAGAATTAATAATTCTGGTATTACCTTACTTTCATATTATTTGTGTGGTGCTGGTTATTCAGATAACCAGTATGGTGCTTTATTACTTTATCCGGCTGGATAACTGTCAGAAATTGGGCACAGCAGCTCTGATTGCTGGTGCGTTCATCAATATCGGGCTCGATGCACTGTTCATTATTGGACTGGAGATGGGCTTAAGCGGCGCAGCGTGGGCCACATTGATCGCCCAGCTTGTCCAGATGCTGATCCTCTTAACTTATTTTCTCAATAAACAACGGCGCTTAATGCTAATTTTACGACCTGGAAACTGGTCAGAAGTCAGCAGAGTTGCTTATAACGGCCTATCAGAATTTGTTAACGAACTTTCTGGTGGCATGGTTATTTTATTGCTGAACTGGTTGCTAATCATCTATCAAGGGGTCAGTGGTTTAGCAGCATTTGCCGTGATTAATTACCTGATTTTCATCAGCCTGATGATCTATTACGGCATTGCAGACGCGTTGCATTTGTTAATCAGTCAAAACCACGGTGCAGGCAATGCGCGGCGGATCCGCGATTTTGTCACGATTTCCCTAGCCACAGTATTTGTGATCTCAATGTTTTTAGTGAGCATTTTATTGCTTTATCCGCAGTGGTTGATCCAATTGTTCTTACAAGAAGGTGCATTGGAAAGCCAACAGCTCTCCGCTGAATTTATTCAATTAGTTTGGCCCTTGTTTGCAGTAAATGGACTAAATGTCACCTTATCAGTCTATTTGACGGCCATGCAAAAACCATTGCCATCCATGTGCGTCGCTTTGTCACGGGGGTTAATCTTGCCTGTCAGTTTATTGCTGCTGCTCTCTGTATGGCTGCCCGACAAACAATTTCTTATCGCCTTGCCGCTGGCAGAAGCACTGACTTTTATTCTGGCATTGATGCTCTGCTGGCATTTTTCACCCAGCAAAGTTATTAAGAGAAGCAGCTGAACCCGCTCAAAATGTAACAATTGTAAATTTTATTGATAATAATACTCATTTGCATTTAGATAGTAAAACATTCACTCCGCAAACAAGCATACGAAACCTTCAGGTTTCCAGGACATTGTTTTATGAATCTATCTGCCCCTCTCATTGCAGAATCTGCCACCTATAAAGCTTTTGTTAATTGTTACCTCAGTGAAGTTGACTCAGGAAACTGGCATAACGGCAAACACTGGCAACAACAACACAATATGCACGGTCTCGTGCATGGAACCCAGGTTGTAGAACTCGCCATTAGCTGTCCGCCGGTAACCGTGGCCATTGATGTTACCTATTCGTCACTCACCGGCCATCATCAGTTTGGAACCTGCTGGATCCAGCAATCATCACATAATCAGTGGGCTCCGATCAGCCCATTAAATGTATTAATCATGCTGGTAAGGCATATCTTTAATCTGCAATGGCAGAATCATATCGATCAGCCTTGCCAACAGGAAACTGAATTACTCTACCGACTAATTGATAGCTATCAGCAGATGTCACGCTATATAAGCGAACGCTGGAATGATCCATTACTCAATAAAGATCATTTCATCGCCTCCGAACAATCGCTGCTATTCGGACACTGGCATCATCCCACTCCCAAAAGTCGGCAAGGTATCCATAACTGGCAGCAATCCATCTATAGCCCGGAACTGAAAGGTCAGTTTCAGTTGATCTATTACGCTGTCGATCAACAATACGTTGATGAATTTTCGCTGGATCAGGACTCATCACAACAAATCATTCATAACATGCTCGGGGCCGATAAAACCCGTTTTGCTGCTAAATCGCATGAAAGACTGATTCCTCTGCATCCCCTGCAAGCATATTGGTTACAGCATCAACCCGCGATACAGCAAGCTTTTGCGACAGGGATTATTCGTGAACTGGGACCAGCCGGGCTTCATTTTACGCCAACCTCTTCGGTCCGAACCCTTTATAACCCCGATTGCAAATGGATGGCCAAATTCTCCATCCCGGTCAAAATTACCAATTCATTACGAGTAAACCAGACCCACGAATTAAAAGCTGGTGTGATGGTTGCCAAATTGATTCAAAACACTGGATTCAGCGACGAATTCCCACACTTTCAACTGATCAATGATCCGGCTTATATCTCGCTTAATATTCCTGATATGCCACTCTCCGGATTTGAGGTGGTGTTTAGAGAAAATCCCTTTATGACGGGTCAGGATAACGGCATCCACTGTCTGGCGGCCTTGTTGCAGGAACCGCTAACAAATCGTCCTTCCCGTTTGCGTAGTTTGATAGAAGGCCTCGCATTAAGTGAGGGGCGTTCGATAAAAGAAGTCAGTCAGGACTGGTTTTCTCATTATTGGCGTTGTGCGATTGAGCCCTTATTAAATTTATATGAAAAACATGGTATTGCGCTGGAAGCCCATCAGCAGAACAGTCTGCTGGATGTGTCTTCCGGTTATCCATGCCGGTATTTTTATCGGGATAATCAGGGATTTTATTTAAACGAAGTTTATCGCCCTTCCCTGCTAAACCTGTCAGCTGAAATAGCTCAATGTGACGAACTGTTTTATCCGGAATCCACGATTGCCGATCGATTTGGCTATTACCTGTTTCTCAATCAATTAGCAGCTGTTATTCACCGCTTTGGTGCTGATGGTTTGTTGAGTGAAGACTGTCTGGTGGATCTAAGCCGTCATAAATTGCTTTCACTGCAACAACACTTTCATAAAGCGGGTTACCGACTTATCGAGCGCCTGTTAAGCTCGACGATGCTGCCATGTAAGGCCAACTTACTGACCCGGGTTCATGATGTGGATGAACTGACCGCGGATAAAGAACAAGCCGTCTACATCACTATTAACAATCCTTTTTTTACCACTACTCAATCTGTTAAAGATGCCGACCGTTTGTTATCAATCTCCGCCTGAAGTCCTGCAAGACAGTGAGCTTCGAGTGACACGCCAGCTGTTGGAAGCCATGCTGTTTGAAGGTTTATTAACGTGTCGAAAATCGGCAGATGGCATTACTGATCAGCTGATTATCGAGCTGCAGATAGCTTCAAAATCTTTCAAGCTTAAAGGCTGTCTCGGTGGGTTTGATCGTATTCATATTACCGCTGACTCATTATCAAACAGTGCAATTAGTCTCGAACTTCTGCTTCAACAACTTCCAGCCAGTGGGCTTGCGATAACACGACTGACCCACGAACTGCGGCAAACCATCAAACTCTCTGCGTGGAACCAGCAAAATCTGCTTACTCCCTTAAACCGTCGTTATTTATCTTTCAACGATCTCGAACAAGCCATTACTGAAGGCCATCCCTATCATCCCTGTTTCAGAGCACGTAGTGGATTTACACTGGAGGATCACCAGCAATTTGGGCCGGAAGCCGGTCAATCCTTTCAGGTGCATTGGCTAGCAGTAAGACGTGATTGTCTGAAAAGTAATTTTCCGGTGAACGAAGATAAGTTCTGGCAACAGGAAATCGGTGTCAGAGATTGGCAACTATTGTGTGGACGATTGGTACTACTTGGCGGAGATCCAACGCAGCATGCTCTGATGCCAATTCATCCATGGCAGTGGAAAACCTTACAACACACCATGCTCGAATCATTACTGGAAAAAGGTCAGCTGATCTATCTTGGAGCAGCTGGCCCACTTTATCGTGCCAGCCAGTCCGTGAGAACACTTATACCTGTCGAGTCGGCTAAAGCAGCACATCTAAAATTGCCACTGAACATGGTCAATACCTCTTCCTTAAGAACTTTGGAGCCACATGCGGTATGCACTGCTCCAGTTATTTCAGTTTGGCTGCAACACATAGTCGAACAGGATGACTATTTAAATCAAATACAGCCACTGCTTATCCTGCAGGAATATGCCGGTATGCTACTGGTGACAGATAAAGCTGAACTGCAAGGGCAAGTGGCCGCCATCTGGCGAGACAATGTATTAACACATTTGCATACTGGCGAAGCCGCCGTACCTTTTACAGCCCTTCTGGTCAATGAAGCCGATGGTCGGCCATTTATTGATGACTGGATTCAACAATATGGTCTGCAACGCTGGTTAAGACAACTATTCAAAACCAGCGTATTACCAGTTTGGCATCTGTTGATTCAGCATGGGATTGCTATTGAAGCGCATGCCCAGAATCTTATTCTGCTACATCAAAACGGCTGGCCGACCAGAATTGCGGCCCGTGATTTCCATGAAAGCATTGAATATGTGGATGATTTTTTGCGAAATCCTGAATGGGCGCCTGATTTCACCTCGTTGGATGACTGCTATCAGCAAGCTGAACCAAATCAATATTACTGGATGGAAAACGTTGAAGCCTTACGTGAGCTGTTTGTGGATACATTGTTTGTCTTCAACCTTGCAGAGCTAGCGAACCTGTTGCTTCAGCATTATCAGTTTGACGAAATCCGCTTTTGGCAAATGCTGCAAACCGAAATCAAACATTACCATCTTGATCAGAATACCGATCCGACACGGTTGGCAAGGCTGAATCTTGAACAAAAGACCATCAACACTGAGTCGCTGCTGACCCGTAAATTACATCTGCATTCCACAGCAGAATCACATCATCTGATCAACAACCCTTTTTATTCTTCTGAAACGACAACAGAGTCTGTAATTCATGATGTATATCAATGACGATTTTTATGACAACAACCAATTTGGCCATTATTACCGCCAGTTTGATGCTATTCCACTGATTCGAGATTGCCGTGGACATCGACTGGCTGTGTGTTTGCAGGATACGGCACAGTGGATTGCACTGGTACTGTATCTCAAGGAACGTGGAGGTTCGGTAGTACCATTACCGGCCACTTTACCCATCGCTGCCGCCCGTCGTACAGCGATTCAGGCTGATAGCCATCTGCTTGTTTATCAACATCTTGAGCAGATAGAGGTATTGGAGAATAGCAGTGGTTCGGTCACTCCAGGGCTGGTGCAATTCAGCTCAGGAACGACAGGTGCCCCGAAGTGTATCGAACGCAGTTGGTCGGATATCAATCAAGAATTACAGCATTACAATATTGCTTTGCGGGACGCTCAGCAGATGAATGTGATTGTCTGCTGCCCGGTAACCCATTCATATGGCTTGTTATGCGGCGTATTAGCCAGTTTCAAACGTGGTCAACAACCGATTATTCTGACCGAGCTCAATCCCAAATATGTTTTAAAAAAACTGCAGCAAGTTAGCAATAGTCTGTTGTATTCCTCTCCAACCATGCTGGATGTATTAGCCAAACTGATGCCGCCATCACAAAGCTTTCACGCGGTGATGACCTCAGGTTCAATGATGTCGGTTACTCAATTCAAGACCATTGGGGCACGTACCCAATATTTATTCCAGCAATATGGTTGTTCGGAAGCTGGCTGTATTTCACTGACCAGTAACTGCCAATCGGTGACAGATATGGGTAAACCCCTGACGCATTTTCAGCTCAAGGCCGGCTCAAATGCACAGCAGCCGGAAGAAATCATCGTTAAAACTGTACATAAGGATATTTTTACCCGGGACTTGGGATATCTGGATTCACAAGGAAACCTGCATTTCGTTGCACGACTTGATGACACGATTAATGTGGCAGGGATCAATGTTTACCCGCAGGAAGTGGAAAGCGTACTGCTGCAGTATCCAGACATTAATGAAGCCGTTGTCTACAAACGTGCTGATACGTTTGCCGGTGAACGCGTGTGCCTGAAATTTACAGCCGATTCCACTATCAACATCAGAGCATTACGTGATTGGTGTGCCACTGAGCTTTCTCCTTATCAAATACCACTGGAAATTGAACAAGTAACACAAATCCCCAAACTAGCGAATGGCAAAATCAATCGACGTGAACTCACCGAAATAAAAACCGAACAAGATAAGGAGTTATTACGGGCATGAACCATGAAGACGTAATTGAAGATATACGCCAGATTATGGTTAACAGCATGCGGCTACCTCACGTTGAGAACTTTCATCCATCAGCACGGTTAAATCAGGATCTCTATCTGGATTCGGTGCTGTTTTTACAATTGCTGTTAAGTCTCGAACTGGAAAAAGGCTATCTCATTCCAGATGAGGCCTTATCTGGCGAGGCGTTTGAAAGTGTCGCCAGTCTGGCGGATCTGTTGCTCAAACTACAACAGGAGCCAGCACATGATTAAAGTGCATTGTTTTGTCAGCTGTGTCTGTGAAGTCATCAAAAAAACACCCGGCGTCGATCACCGTCCATTTTATTTTGGGGTATGGGATGCTGATTTCAGTGTGAATCCACAACAGCAGCTTTCCTATCATTCGGAACATACACAACATGAATTTTTCCGCACCTGGTATCGATTGCTCTACGGCATTGATATCACTCCCTGGTATCAGCCGCAGCAAAGCAAGCATGACAATATCCAGACCTTGCTGACTTTATTGGAAAACAAACCCGCTGACCGCCATGTGATGGTCATGCTGGATATGTACCAGTTGCCCGAACGGGAAAACAAATTTAACCAGAATCCGTTCCCTCATTACGTGATGCTGGAAACCACCGATGATCCGGATATGTGGTTTATGCATGATCCGGATTTTCGCTGGGAAGGTCCTTTAGCTAAAGATCGTATTCTCAATGCGATTAACCAACCCAGTGTGGCCGGTGGCTTTTATTTCGATACAGTCAATATTCGCCATACAGAGATTGATACCGTTAAGGCCTATTTTGCACAGTGCCTCAAGCTACAACAAAACCCGTTTACCGATGCCCTGCGGCGGATTGTTGAAAAACATCTTTATGACTCAGATTTTCCCTTGATTCGACTCAGCGAGGCACTCAGGGAAATTCCAGTAATGGCCATACGCAAATATGCCTATGAGCATGCTTTTGCATATTTCTGGGAAGCCCTATCTCTGGATGCAGATGAATTTGAATACTGGTGTGATCAGATCGAATCACTGGTGACCGGTTACACCAAAATTCAATACCACTGCATGAAACTGTCAATGACCCAACAGACCACACAAGCAGTCCCGATATTCAAGTTACTCGATGATCAGGACCAACGAGAATTTACTATCAAACATAAATTGCAACAGGTATTCAATCAATGGGCCGCCAGCCAAGCGCCGACGGAAGATTGTTATGAACTGGCAACAGCAGAAGGAATCTGAAAATGCACTTATCACTTTGTACTATCTCTTTTCGCCATCACTTATCGTCTATGGAAGACATTGCAAGTTGGGCGCAACAGCAACACTTTGATGGTATTGAACTGTGGGGAATTCATGCACTTAATCTCGCCGACCAACCTCAGTTGAATGCACAGTGGCTGGATAGCTACGACTTATCGGTATCGATGATAAGTGACTATCTTCCACTACAAGGATCTCTGCAGCTGGCTTATCAGAAAGTAGATGATTTATGCCTGTTGGCACAACGCTGGGGAAGTCGCAAATTACGCACTTTTGCCGGTCAGAAGGCCAGTGAGGCAGTTAACTATGAAGAACGCCAGCGCTGGACGGAACGTTTGCATTTGTTAGCCGAACGCACTCATCAGCATGGCATACGTTTGCTGGTTGAAACACACCCACAAACGCTGGCTGATAGTACTGCAGCGACGTTACGTTTACTCCAGGAAGTTGATCACCCGGCGCTTGCCGTAAATTTTGATGTATTACATTTATGGGAAGCCGGTGAAAACCCTAAGGAGTCTTTCATTAAATTGCTGCCTTATGTGGAACATATGCATCTTAAGAATATTCTTTCCAGTCAGCAGTTAGAGGTGTTTGCCCCTGCTAATGTTTACTCGCCGGCAGGTGATCGCTACGGGATGGTGAGCTTGTTTGAGGGTGCACTGGATTATCGGTCATTCCTGCAAACCCTATCAGACAGTTTCAAGATAGAGGCTTCTCTGGAATGGTTTGGTCCATCCGTTCATTCAGTGCTGCAACATGATTCACAGCAATTACAACAACTATACAAACAACAACGTCTGGCCAGCTAGCTTAATACTAATTGCAATGGTCAATTTGACCATTGCAAGGTGAGCTGCTGCTTTTGTGCAAACCTTTCAAAATGCGACTTTACGGTCTCGGTAATTTCTTGCAGATCAGCAGCATTCTCCGCCTGACAATGAACCTGCAATAAATCATTCGTGCAGTTCAGTTCACAACGTCCCATGGCAAATTCAACCCAGCCCTGATCTTCATCCCAGCCTGCTGATACTTTGTGTTTAAAGTGTTTGCAGAGCATTTGCAGATAACGTCGAGCTTGTTCAGTTTTGATGGTAGCTGTTTTTTTCAGCATGATTGTCTCCGCTGGTTTGTCTCAAAAAAAAGCCGGATGTCATTGCAACATCCGGCCAAAGCTCATCAAGCATTCATTCAGGGGATACAGCTTGATGGATTAGAACTGCCATGCCACGCTCAACCGGACATCACGACCGGGCTCCTCATACCCACTTAAAACAGGCTCGTAATCCGCTACGCTTGAATGATCGATGTAGTTTTTGTCGAAAACATTTCGAACAGTCAATGCTATGCGAACATCTTTAGTAGTAGATGGCATCCATTGAGCATATAAGTCATGAACACCAAAACCAGGTTGATTTGCCTCACCTATGACTCGAGAATCCACTTTATTTCCTTTCACAAAGCGTGCATTCCAGCCAAAACTCCACTGAGGGTCATACTGGTAATCAAGCGAGGCAGTTAAGGTGTCACGGACTGTATTGGCAATACCATTATGGTCGTAAGCATTTGCTTTAACGCCATCAACTTCCGCATCATTGTAGTGGTAGCTGATTCGTGCCATCACGCTATCCCAGCGACGACCCAACTCTAAAATATATCCATCAGATTCTAAGTCACCGAGATTGACAAACAGACGGCTATTAAGTGGAGAAACCCCAATAACGTCTTGAATTTCACTTCTGTATGCTTTAGCAGAACCGAACCATGTTAATGACTCATAAGCCACGCCGAATTCAACATTCTTAGCTTTTTCAGGCTTCAGATCTGGTGCATTACTGGTGAAACCAATTTTAAATGCATCCTGTGCCAAGGGGCCTTTGAAAGCTTCTGCATAGGAGGCAAATACGCTCCAGTTATCGGTAAAGTGATAATTCAGACCGATATTAGAACTAACATCGTTTTCATCATATGAGGTATTGGCAAATTCATTATCCAACTCATAGTCATCATAGCGAAGACCAGCACTTAACAGCAGATCATCAGAAAGTTGGATATCATCCTGAATATAAATACCCTTTACTGTTGATTCGTCTTTACTGTTGGGGCCAACCGCTTCCTTAGCAATCGTTTTATCTTCACGATAATCCACACCATAGGTAACTTTATGCATCCCTAAAATAGAGGTGTTACGTAAATCAAATCCTACGCTTTCACCGGAACCGGTGAATGGACCATACCTACCATTTTGAAACATTTCTGTTTCGGTATTATAAACAGTCAGTCCCAAATCCAAATAGGGATTATCAATTGGATTAAGGTTGTAATTCAACGTGACCGTTTCACGCTCAGACTCTATAGGATAAAGAGGATTAAAACCAGCCACTTTCCACTGAGGGCGTTGTGTTCTCTCGCCTTCATCTTCATGTTTTTCATAACTTAAACGTACGGTCTGACTATCGGTTAAGTGACCAACAACTTTAGCAAACAAATACTCCTGGTCCGCTTCAGTTCCGAGCATCTCATTTCCATCACCATCTTTATAGTTTTTAACGTCTGCTTGCGTATAGGAAACCATGGCGCTCCAATCATCAGTCAAACGACCAAACAGACTGGTGTTGGTTTTGAAGCTATCGGTATTGCTGGAAAACATGCCTTTAACTAAACCGCCAAACTGTTCACCTGGCTTCAACATATCTTCCGGGTCTTTAGTCACAAATTTGACTGAGCCACCTAACGCGCCAGGACCAGACAATGCATTACCCGCGCCGGCATTTACTTCAACACGTTTTAATAATTCAGGCTCAATACTAATCCGGCCAGCATGGTGAAATTGGCGTGTCGCTTGCTGAGCACCATCGATTGTGATGCTTAACAGCTGGTCTTCAATACCACGGACATAGAGTTTTTGGGCAAAACCAGGTCCACCACCAATAGTTACCTCTGGTGATTGACTGAATAGATCTCTTAAATCGTTTGCTTGTAGCTTTTCAATTTGTTCTGCCGTTACGCTATTGGTTTCTGGGGTAATTGTATTTCCAGTAACTTTTACAATCTCAAGCTGAATATTTTCATCAGCCCATACAGCTTGACCTGAAAAAGCAGCTGCTATTGCCAACGTAAATATGGTCGGCCGACTTACAAAACTCCGGTTTAATTTCACTTTAACCTCGCGAATAATAATCATTATCAAATAGAACAGATTCGCATTCTATTCAGAGTGAAGCGAGATTAAAATCAAATTTACAATTGTTACAATTACTCTGCTTTTCAGTTCAGTCAATTACAGTGGTTACGGGCAGTTGCATAATCATTCGTAATCCGCCAAATCGATGAAGTTCTGCCCATAATTTGCCACCTGTTGCTTCAACTTGTCGCCGGGCAAGTGCCAACCCAACCCCAAAGCCTTTTTGTTCACTGGAGTGGGAACTGGGTAAACGGAAAAATGGTTTGAAAATATTTTGCAGATGTTCTTCCGGTACCCCGGGCCCCTGATCATCGATATGTAACTCATATCGATCGGCAAGCTGTTGCAAGTTGATGCTTACCGTGCCGTGCGCTGGAGTATATGAAAGAGCATTACGTAATATATTTTCGATGGCATGACCTAATGCCCGATCGCTGCTTTGATGAAGGCAAGCGGTTTCTGGAGTTTGCACAGTAATTATATGATTGGGGAATTCGAATCGTGCATTCTCGACAATACTGTCAATCAGATCAGTCAGATCCAGTGATTCATTTCGTAACGCTGGCCGTTCGTTTTCCAGCCAGGCAAGTGTTAATGCATCCTCGACTAATTCTCGCATTTGCTGACACTCATAGCGGATCCGCTGCAAAGAGTCATTTTCAGGAGTGGTTTGCTCAGCAATACTAAGCGCTAACTCAACACGTGTTAATGGGGTACGTAATTCGTGTGATAAATCTGAAGTCAGGTGACGCTGAGTCTGTATCTGCTCGCCAATTCTCTCTGCCATGCTATCGAAAGTACTGGCAAGAGTAGCGATTTCATCGTTACGTTTTCCCATATCATCTCGGACCCGCACCGCAAAATCTCCATCACTGAATTGCTTGGTGGCTTTTTCAAGTTGTCTTAATGGCGAAATCACATGCCGGTAAATCACCATGCTCAAGATAGCCATCAGTAGCATGGGCAAAGCAATCTGTAATAACAGACTGGCATAAGTCCAATAACCGCCAGGCCGCATACGTTGTGGCAAGCGAATCAGAAAATGGGTATGTCTATCTGCAAAGGTGATATCCATAATCGGGTTTTGAGCGAAATAAAGATGTATTTTCCAGCTGAGATCTCTGCCCAGAGCGAAGTTTTCAATAAAATAATCATCCATTTCACTGTCAGCTAGCAGAGTGAGTTGCGATCTCACCAACCCTACCCATGTGTCTTCCTGTTGCTGGATGGTTTTAATCCACTCGGCCAGCTTTTCATGCTCGTCTTGCATATAGAGCTCTTCGGCATGTCTGGCATAGTCAAGTAACTGTTGTTGATACTGTTTATCAATAAAACTCATATGCTGCTCAGTCCGTACAATCAAATGATGGATTATCCAGAACAGCACAATTGTGCCCAAGGTAATCGTCGCACATAATTTCCAGAATAAACGGCGCTTCATAGCAGCATATAGCCCGTACCGTGAACGGTTTGCAGTCTGTCCACGGGCATACCGACCTCCGTTAATTTCCGTCTAACCCGGCTCATATGCATATCCAGACTGCGATCGTAACGACTGAAATCACGCTCCATCACTAATCTATACAATTGCGGTTTGCTCAAGAGATGATTGGCATGCTGGGTCAACGTCCATAACAATTTGAACTGGATAGGTGTCAGCTGCACAACATGATCATGAAAAAAAACCTGCTGTTTTTTTCTATCCAGCTTTAGTCCTTCATACTGCAGAATTGAGCTGTCGTGTTGCGAATGGTCGATAACTCCGACTCTTCTTAAAATCGCTTCAATACGCAATACCAGTTCGGTGAAATTAAACGGTTTTGGTAAATAATCATCCGCCCCGTTTTTAAAACCCATAATGCGTTCTTCCTCTGCACCATTTGCCGTCAAGATAATCACCGGCGTTTGTCGACTCTGACGAAGAATATTTAATACAGAATAGCCATCACGTTCAGGCAGGCTGACATCAAGCAGTATCAAATCAAACTGGCCGCTTACCGCAGTCAATAAGCCCTCTTCGCCATTAAAACATTGGGTTACGCTAAAGTTCTGTTGTGTGAGCAGCTGCTTTAACTGATGGTTTAATACCGGATCGTCTTCAATAATGAGAATGCTGATAGCAAGTTTATTTTTGTCGGTCATGGAATATGAGATGTTTTGCACCTAGATGATAATAATTATCATTAATGATAAAACGAATCATCTAAATAAGAAACTTTGTTTTATTAGGTGCCAGGTATTGCAGGCAAAAAAAAGCAGCTGATGGAAGACCATCAACTGCTTTTCATACAAGCCAGAAATAATTTTTATGAAACTACATATAAATTATTCCGGAATTTTTAACGCCAGAAATTGAGATGCCCCTGCGCGTTGAACCAACACTGGGATCGCTTTATTGGCTGGTAGCTTTTTAGCCAATTCAATAAACTGTTTTGCATCTACAATCTTTTCGTTATTAATGCTCAGAATAACATCGCCTGGAGCAATACCTGCTTCTGAAGCAGGACCAGACTCAATTTTTCTGACGGTCACGCCACTTTGGTTTGGACCTAATTCAGCACGTTGTTCAGCTGATAAATCAGTAACTTCCATAGCCAGGCGACTATCGTGAAACTGGCCCGTCCGCGGAGCGCTGCCACTGGCAATTTTCTCATCTTCCGGCAATTCTTCAACAACCACTGAAATTGTCATCAGTTTGTTATTACGCATGATTTCCGCTTTAGACTTTTTACCAATTGCAGTTCGACCTACAATCGGAGGCAAATCTGATGAAGCGTCTACAATGCGCTCGTCAAACTTAAGAATTACGTCGCCAGCTTGAAAACCGGCTTTCTCGGCAGGACTTCCGGCAACCACACGGGACACCAAAGCACCACGTGGTTTGCTCAGTCCAAATGATTCAGCCAATTCACGTGTGACATCCTGAATAACCACACCCAACCAGCCACGACTCACATAACCTTGAGATTTGATTTGCTCGACCACATCCATGACCACATCAACCGGAATAGCAAATGACACCCCCATAAAGCCACCGGTACGGCTGTAGATTTGTGAATTAATACCCACTACTTCGCCATCAAGATTAAATAACGGGCCGCCAGAGTTACCTGGATTGATGGCAACATCGGTTTGAATAAAGGGAACATAACTATCACTTGGCAGGCTACGACCTAAGGCGCTGACGATCCCGGCAGTAGCAGAATAATCAAAACCAAATGGTGAACCGATAGCAAGTACCCATTCGCCAACTTTGAGATTATTTGAGTCACCCAGTTTAACGGCTTTTAAATCCATGCCTTCCGCATCGACTTTTAATAAAGCTACGTCGCTGCGCTCATCACTACCTAATAATTCGGCGACCAGTTCAGTACGGTCACTGAACCTGACGATAATTTCGTCAGCATCTTTGATAACGTGGTGATTGGTTAAAATATAACCATCCACCGACAACACAAAACCAGAACCTAATGAACTGGGTTGTGGCGCACGGGGTTGGGAAGGATCACCAAAAAAACGTCTGAAAAAATCATCAAACGGTGTGCCTTCCGGCATTTCCATACCCGGCGGAAATGGTGAGGAAGCCATTGCTTCACTTGGTTTACTTTTGGTACTGATATTAACAACTGCTTCGCCATTTTCAGCTACTAATTCCGTAAAATCCGGTAAACCTCGCGCTTGAACCGCTGAACTCAACATTAACCACATCAGCAATGCCATGATCATGGCGCCAGTTGTTTTGGATTGCGTCATTATTTTTCCTCTATTAATTGAGTTTCGATGGCAATTTTCTGGTGTTTGAGTCGATTTTTAACCCAATAAAAGCCAAGCATCAGACCTGCCAATCCAGTAATAATTTCCAGTAACTCATTGGCGAACATAAATCGGCTGAGTCCTGCACCAGCAAACATAAACAGTATCGGTAACAGATACATCATGTAGGCACCGTGTAATAAGGCTTCTTCAGGAATAGAAACATTCATTTGCTGGCCGGGTTGCACATCATGTTTTTTAGGTACGCTAATCGTAGAGAAACGTCGTCCGACGTGTTCACTTAACAGTCCGGTACCACAGCCTTTTTTAACCTGGCATTTATCACAGGTGGATTGGCGTTCAGCCTGCAGCCAGATGGTTGAATCATCTGAGCGGATAACTTTGGCTTTTTGTTCGATCATCTCGATTCCGGTCCAGCGTATTCGATCGCCGCACCTATTTTTTCCACAGTCACTGCCGGCACTTCACCTACAACAGTAACAAAATGTGCATGGATAACACTGCCAAAAGCATTGACCGCGCCCATATGAGAACCACCATGAAAATGATTATGCTGAGCGCGCATTTTTTCGATAAACACCGAAACTGAACTCAAACCATCACTATAAACACGTTGTTCGACGTGCGCGCCATTGTTGGAGCGTAAACGGTTTTGATGAGCAACCAGAGTAAAACCTTCGGGCAACCATTTAGTCTGCCAATTTGAAAAGGTCGCGAGGTCCTGAGTTGTCATTTCACCTGGTTCGGTACGATTCCAAACCATTTCATTACCAGACATTTGTGCTTTCAGAGACGCGTCCGGAATATCGACACCAGTTTGAATATCGGTAAATTCAAAGGTTTCTAATACTTCACCTTGTTCATCGATCAGTTCTGATTTGAGCAATAAATCGGTATCTTTATCCATCCAAAGCCGATAACCGTAGCGATAATTATCAACCGGCTTGATATCCACTCGCTGAGTCAATTTACCAGCAATCCGATCCTCATCACCCAGCTTTAACTCGTAGAAAGCAGTTGCTGAACTTAAGCGTCTTGGTAAATCACTGGGAAATCCTCGACCTAAAGGACGTTGACTTACATTGACTTGTTTTCCGTCTGGATTGATACAGGTAACAGTATCATCCGAACGGATAACTTCACGAGCGGCACCATTCAATGAAATAAGGCGTTCTGATTCTGTGCCGTCATCATTACGGTGGTAAATACGAACAGATTGGAATGTTTTACCACTTTGGTAGGCAAAAACACCTTCATAGTTGAGTTGCTTGGCTGCTTGGCTCATTCGCTCGAGTAATGCTATCGACGCGGACTCTGCCTGTACTGTCGGGATAAATAACACCAACAGTGCAACGCAAAAACGAAATCGTTGGTGCATTTTTAACGCTCCGTGCCGTAAGAGACGACACGTCCGTAAGAAAACATACCTGATGCACCAACATATTCGTTGTGATCTACCAGATAGGTATTGAGCCTGTCTTCAATTTCCGGCTCCGCCACTGTCCAACGATTAGATGTTTGGCTGACCATAGTTGTTGGGGCTTCATTGGCAATGACACTGGCTATCGGGATGTTATTTGTTGAAGACTGCTGCTGGACCACACCTACTACAGCAAGTGCACCTATTGAAGCCGCCATGGCCAATCCGGTGGCCTGCTTCCAGAAACTTTTCGGGAAACGAATCAGTTTTGCTGTCGATTTGTTATCGATTGCCATTGAATAAGCTGGCTCATCATCAAGCGCAGCAGAAATTCGAGAGGTCAATTGTAAAGGACTCAGGTTAATGCTTCGGGTGTATCCATGGAGGATGTCACTTGATTGCTGGTAGCGCATAAACGCTTCACGGGCAGTATTATCGTTGGCTATCAACACCAACGCCTGTTCAAGTTCACTACCGGTCAGCTGGCCATCAACCAATGCAGACACTAATTCGAGATGATTAATTGCCATTGTTATTATTCCTCTTCACCCATAACTGACTTAACTTGTTTATCGATAGCTTCCCTTGCCCTAAAAATCCGCGACCTGACGGTACCAATCGGACAATCCATCGCTTCTGCGATTTCTTCATAACTCATGCCTTCAAATTCCCGCAATTTTATTGCGGTGGCGGTTTCTTCAGGCAAGTCTTCAATCGCTTGCTGAATAGCCTCTTCCAGCTGTACACACATGAGACTGTTTTCAGGGGTCTCAAATTCCTTAAGTTCTGGCGCATCGTAATAATTAGTTGCATCCATGGCGTCAACATCACTCATGGGAGGGCGGCGCGAACTGGCGGTAAGATGATTTTTTGAGGTATTGATAGCAATGCGATATAGCCAGGTGTAGAAAGCACTGTCGCCACGAAAGTTCGGCAATGCTCTATATGCTTTTATAAAAGCCTCTTGCGCAACGTCCATTGCTTCTACGGGGTCATGCACAAAACCGGTTATCACATGTATTATTCGCTGTTGATATTTCATGATCAGCAGATCAAAGGCTTTTTTATCGCCCGCCTGCACCCGCTGAACTAATTCCTGATCCACGTTCATTTTTTTATCCGGCCTACTCCGACAAGCCGGAGACGATTTCTGTTTAATGCTTGATTGACCATTGTCATTTATTTTTGTTCCACAATCAGTGCACAATAATTGTTGGCATTCTACCTGTAACAGGACCCATGACGACAACTCATCATTTTGATCTGCTGATTATCGGCAGCGGTACGGCAGGTTTAACCTTGGCATTAAAGATGGCAGACCAAGCCCGTGTTGCCGTTCTATCCAAAAGCCAGCTTGAGGAAGGCGCATCACTTTATGCTCAAGGTGGCATCTCTGTTGTACTAGATAAAGCCGATTCTTTGCAATCCCATATTGATGATACTTTGCGCGCCGGCGGCGGATTATGCGACGAAGCGGTGGTGCGATTTACCGTTGAACATGCGCGGGAAAGTATTGAATGGCTGATTGAACAAGGCGTTTCCTTTACCCGTGATGATATGACCAACGAATCTTATCATCTGACCCAGGAAGGTGGTCATAGTCATCGACGGGTGATTCACTCGGCAGATGCAACCGGACGTGCGGTAGAAACCACACTGCTGGATAAAGCCAAAGCACATCCGAATATTTCATTGTTTCCGTACCATATCGGCATTGATCTGATTACCACACGTAAACATCTGTCTACAGAAGATAATAGCTGCCTGGGTTGTTATGTTCTGGATATCAAAAAAGATCAACCCAAAACCTTTCTGGCCCCAGTCACCGTGCTCGCCACCGGTGGTGCCGGAAAGGTGTATCTCTATACCAGTAATCCCGACGTATCGACAGGCGATGGCATTGCCATGGGTTGGCGCGCCGGATGCCGTATTGCCAATATGGAGTTTATTCAATTCCACCCGACCTGTCTTTATCATCCGAAAGCCAAATCGTTTTTAATCAGTGAAGCCTTACGTGGTGAAGGCGCTACCTTAAAACTGGCAGATGGCACGCGATTTATGCCGGCTTTTCATCCACAGGCTGAACTGGCACCGCGAGACATTGTGGCGCGAGTCATTGACCATGAAATGAAACGCCTGGGCCAGGATTGTGTTTATCTGGATATCAGCCACCAACCCAAAGAATTTATTACTTCCCACTTCCCCACCATATATAAGCGCTGCCTGCAATTTGGTGTGGATATGGCAAAAGAACCAATACCGGTAGTGCCCGCAGCCCATTACACCTGTGGCGGCATCATGACTGATATGCGGGGCAGAACAGATATAGATGGCCTGTATGCCATTGGCGAAACGGCTCATACCGGTTTACATGGTGCCAACCGGATGGCCAGTAACTCGCTGTTGGAGTGTCTGGTATTTGCCGATGCGGCTGCAAAAGATATTGCCAGCCGCGTGAAAAAACCGCTTCCGGAAAATATTCCTCACTGGGATGACAGTCGCGTGCATCCGGCCAAAGAAGCCGTTGCCATCAGTCATAACTGGGATGAACTACGCCGTTTTATGTGGGATTATGTAGGTATCGTCCGCAGTACTGAACGACTCAATCGTGCAAAGCAGCGCCTGTTTCTTTTGCAACAGGAAATTCATGAGTTTTACAGTCAGCACCATATCAGTAACGATTTACTGGAATTGCGTAATCTTGCCGATGTGGCGGAATTGATTATTGAATCGGCTTTACAGCGTAAAGAGAGTCGAGGTTTGCATTACACCCTGGATTATCCTGAAATGTCTGATAACAATGCCAGCAACAGTATTATTGCTGGAAAAAAGCCAATCTGATTCGTACTCGTAATTGTCTATATTGGTCTTTATCAACAGCGTCATTCATTACAATTATCGACAAACGCTGATTAGTAACTGACTTGAAATTAACAATAACTGCTAATCGCGTTGCCCATGCAGATTCCAGCATCAGAGCTACGGAGGATGATTCATCAGCATATCTGATTTGCCAGAATTCCTTATCCGAGTTCAATAACAAAACAGGACGTTTTGGATATTGGCCGATAAGGCCCAAACGATAGAGATGAAAAAACAGACTTACCACCAGCGCCAAGCTAAACAGTATTTTTAAAAAGACTTCGACAGCCAGTAACGACACGCTTAACAGCGCCAGAAAATGCACGATAATGCTGTAAACCACCAGATATGTTGATCGCTTTAACGGTAGAGAAAATCCTTTTTCTTGCATCTTGATTCCATATTTTCGACATAAACTCGTTACAATGACTCGCCCACATTCTTCCTATGCTTAAGAGTAAATTCATGACTGCTGACTATCAATCCATTTTGCAACAACAGGCTTCTGCCGGATTCGCAGAGCGGGATGATGAAAACCCATCGTTGATTCCATTACCAGGTTATGGCGTCATCACGGTCACAGGTGAGGAAGCTGGTAGCTTCCTGCAAAATCTGCTCACCAACGATGTTAAACAATTAGACGCTCAACCTGCGCAGATCACCGCAATGTGTAATCCCAAAGGACGTTTGCTGGCGCTTTTCCTTTTGATAAAAACACCAGACGGCTATCAGTTAGTGTTACCAAAAAGCCAATGTGCTTTTCTGGCGCAGCGGCTGAACATGTTTAAATTACGCAGCAAAGTTGAAATTACCGACCATAGCGAAGATTTACAGGTTTGTGGTGTACTCGGCAATGCTCAATCCACATCAGCAGTTGCCTTACCAGTAACATCACGTGCTTTGCTGGTTTTACCGCCTGAACAGATGGCCTCAGAACTGGAACCATTAATTCAGAATGGTTGGCCGCTTGCTGCAGAGGCAAGTTGGCATATCCATGAAATTGAAGCTGGCATACCTTATATTTTGCCGGAAAGCCGTGAGCTGTTTACTGCACAACAGCTGAATCTGGATTTAATAGGCGGTGTCAGCTTTCGTAAAGGCTGTTATCCGGGACAGGAAGTGGTTGCTCGCCTGCACTATCTGGGCGAGCCTAAACGTCGTTTGTTTCATGCTGTTGCAAATACCAATAATCTGCCAGCTGTGGGTGAAACAGTTAACGATAAAGATGGTGCCGTGATCGGCCATATTGTTAGAGCTATTCAAGGCCCTGATCAACAACTGTTATTGCAATTGAGCTTAAAGCTGGAGGGCGCCGATCTAAATTTATTTTTAAATGATGGCACGGCTATTGAGCAAGTTCAGCCATCTGCTGTCTAAAAGAAGTTATTCGAGATCCAGTTTTTTGAGTTTGTAACGTAATGCACGGAAAGTAATGCCCAGGCGTTTAGCAGCAGCCGTTTTATTCCAGCGGGTTTCATTAAGCGCTTTTTCAATAATGGCCCGCTCCTGATCTTCCAGATGACTTTCCAGATCCTGATCCATCAGCGGTTCACTCAAACCGGATAGCAAAAGATCGATTTTTGTCGATTGCGTGGTCACCGGTAACATTAAATCCGCTGAGGTAATGCGTGTGCCTTCCGCCCAGGTCAACGCCCTTTCCAGCGTGTTTTCCAGCTCGCGTACATTTCCCGGAAAAGGATATTGCTGCAAAGCGCTAATCGCTTCTGGCGTTAACTTGGTAACAACTGAATGGGTTTTGCCAGCCAGATTTTGCAAAATATGTTCGGCCAGTAACTGGATATCCGCTTTACGTTCACGTAATGGCGGGACTTGCAGCTCAATAACATTCAATCGATAGAACAGATCTTGGCGAAATGTTCCTTGCTCAACACAATCCGCCAGATTTTTATGGGTTGCCGATAAAATCCGTACATCGACATTGATTTCTTCTTGTCCACCCACCGGCCGAATGGCTTTTTCCTGAATCGCCCGCAGCAATTTAACCTGCATCATCAAAGGTAAATCAGCGACTTCATCCAGAAACAAGGTACCGCCATCAGCATGCTGGAACAGACCCTGTTTATCGGCGACCGCACCAGTGAATGCGCCTTTTTTATGACCAAAAAATTCACTTTCCACCAGCTCGTTAGGAATCGCACCGCAGTTCACCGGTACAAAAGCTTTATCTGATCGCGCTCCCAAATCATGAATTAAGCGAGCAACCAGTTCCTTACCGGTTCCAGACTCCCCACTGATATAAACAGGTGCCTGACTGCGTGCCAATTTGGCAACTTTGCCACGCAACTCGCGCATCACCTCGGTTTCACCTAACAAACGATCCCGCGAACGACGATCATTTTTATGCGGTCTGTTCGGCGACAGTTTTAAAGCGGCCTCCACCAGCTCACGTAAAACTCGTAATTTCAATGGCTTGGAAACAAAATCAAATGCACCGGATTTCAATGCGGTGACTGCTAAATCCATATTGCCATAAGCGGTTATCACCGCAACGGGTAATTCGGGATGAGTGGCCTGAATACTTTTGACCAGCTGTAACCCATCGCCATCGGGTAAGCGCATATCGGTGAAACATAGATCAAACGATTGTTGTGACAACAATCTCTCCGCTTCAGCGATGCTTTCTGCCGTCACACAATCAATCGACATGCCGGACAAGGTCATTGACAACAAATCAAGGATGTCAGGCTCATCATCGACGATCAACGCTTGTGGATTCATTGAATAAACTCTTGTCGTTGCGGTGGATAACTGATTCTGAAACAACTGCCTAATTCAGGCAGATAACTTAATCTGGCACCATTGGCCTGACATAGCTCTCGCGCCAGATACAACCCTAAGCCGGTACCGCCAGTGCGTTCTGAGTGAAATGGTTCAAACAAATGCTGCATGGCTTGAGGACTCACACCGGCTCCATTGTCGATAACATCAATTTGAATATCCTCGGACTGCTGCGTGATACGGATTTCAACAGGCTGATTCTGTTCTTTATCAGCATAGTGCCATGCATTATCAATCAAATTCCACATCACTTGATGCAGTTGTTCTTCATCAGTGCAGATCCGCGCCAGCGGGGCCATTGAAGTCAATAATATTTGCTGTGGTGGAATATGTTTGATTTCACAATATTCTTCCAACAGTTTTTCCAGCCACGGGCTCAATACCACGACACTTGGCTCGACATTCTTCCGTCGGCTCATTTCCAGGATGGTTTCAATAATACTGTTCATCCGGACACTGTGACGCTGAATGATACCAGTAAGCTTACTTACTGATGCATCATGGCTGAGGGTTTCAGCTAACAATTCCCCAGCATGACTGATAGCACTTAACGGATTGCGGATTTCATGTGCAATACTCGCCGTCAAACGCCCCAACGATGCCAATTTTAGTTGTTGGGCATGTTGGGCCAGTGCAGTGGTGTTTTCGATAAATACCAGCACTTCACCAGAATCCAGCTGGGTGGCACGAGCCAATAATTCAGGCAAATCCGCCCGTGCCTGAAACGGTTCAAATGCGTCAGGTAAGTGCTGTTTCCAGCGCCATATCTGATCAGCCAGTTCAGGCACATATTGTTTGAGTAAAAAGGCTGTGGGTGCATGCTCAATGCCCATAAACTTGGCTGCTGATTGATTACACAGCGTCACCCTTCCCTGTTCATCAAGTACCAGAACGGCCACCTGCATGCGACTGATAATATGTTGATTGAGACTTGCCAGCTTATTAAGATCCTGCGCCTGTTGTTCTGCCAGCAATTGTGAACGTTGCATGGTTCGTGACAGTAGATGTGCCAGCAGTGCTGTAATGAAAAATATCGCACCCAACATACCGGCTTGAGCAAAATGGCTTTGACCTACTCCAGTCAATTCAGCATAAACCGCTTCAAGTAAAACTGATAAGGTCGCTATTGCAGCGATAAAGACGGCCAATCGACCAGGTATTAGCGCTCCACCGGCAACCACCACCACGACAAGTAATGCCCCTAGACCACTTTGCAAACCGCCGGCTGCATGAATAATTAATGCCAGCGCAATAATATCAATGATCAGCTGAATACTGCATTGAGTGACAAATACACCCCAGTGTCGACTGGAAAATATCATCAGCAACACTGCCACCATCAAATAACTCAGGCTGACAAAATGATGCAATAAGGGGTATTTATTACCGATGAATTCAGGGGCTAATTCAAGATAAAAAACAACAAACAAAATGGCCGCCAGAAATAGACGGTAGCCGGAAAATAACGTTAGCGCCCGCCAGGAGGCCTGATCCTGTTCTGATTTAGTAGTGCTGAAATATTCGCCAGCCATTATTTTTGATGCTGATAAGCCTCAAGATGCTCGGTAGTACAAAAATAATGCTGATTTTTCTGAATTGCTTCCTGTTCCAGCAAATGCAATCCGCATTGTTCGCAGCGCACCATTTTTTCGGTTTTTTCGATTTGTCTTTCGTTTTTTATCTGCCGATATAAATTCCGGAAGATTATAAATAGCAGCAGGCCTATCGCCAGCAGGAGCAAAATTCGCATGGTTTACCTCAAAAAAAAGGGCATCCGTTATAGGATACCCTTTCTTGTTCAGTTGGCGATACAACTAGCCACGCGAAGCCCGCTTACGCTCATGCTCCAGCAGGAATTTCTTCCGTACTCTGATGGATTTAGGCGTTACTTCCAGTAATTCATCGTCACCGATAAATTCCAGCGCCTGTTCCAAACTCATGCGAATTGGCGGAACTAAGGCCACTGCTTCATCAGAACCTGATGCACGCATATTGGTCAGCTGTTTACCTTTTAACGGGTTAACCACTAAATCGTTATCACGTGAGTGAATACCGATAACCATACCTTCATAGACTTCATCGCCATGGCCGATAAACATACGACCACGATCCTGCAGGTTAAAGATGGCAAATGCCACGGCTTTACCAACACCATTGGCAATCAGTACACCATTGATGCGTTTACCGAAGGTACCCGGTTTAACTGGCGCATAATGATCAAAAACGCTGTAAATCAAACCTGTGCCTTGAGTGGCAGTTAAAAACTCAGTACGGAAACCAATCAAACCACGTGACGGAATAATAAAGTCGAGACGCACTCGGCCTTTACCATCTGGCGACATATCTTTTAATTCACCGCCACGCGTTCCCATTTTTTCCATCACCGAACCTTGATGGGTATCTTCAACGTCAATGGTTACAGCTTCGTAGGGTTCTTCTTTAACACCATTTACTTCACGAATAATTACTTCAGGACGTGATACGCCCATTTCAAAACCTTCGCGACGCATGTTTTCAATCAATACAGAAAGATGTAATTCACCACGGCCAGAAACACGGAATTTGTCTGGATCTTCAACCAGCTGTTCAACTTTCAACGCGACGTTATGAATCAACTCACGATCCAGACGCTCTTTAATCTGACGTGTGGTAACAAATTTACCTTCTTTACCGGCAAACGGAGAGTTGTTTACCTGGAAGGTCATGGTTACAGTTGGTTCATCAACACTTAAAGGTGGTAGAGCTTCAACCGCACTGGGGTCACACAATGTATCGGAGATATTCAGTGGATCCAGACCGGTAAACGCAATAATGTCACCAGCATGTGCTTCTTCAACTTCTTCACGACGCAAGCCCATAAAGCCCATTACCTGCATCACGCGGCCATTGCGTTTTTTGCCTTCAGGATCGATTACGGTCACCGGCATATTGGTTTTAACCTTACCGCGTTCAATGCGGCCGATACCGATAACACCAACGTAGCTGTTGTAATCAAGTGAAGTTACCTGCATACGGAAAGGACCTTCAGGGTCAACTGCAGGAGGATTCACTCTATCCACAACAAGTTGGAATAAAGGCGTCATATCACCATCACGAACCGTATCTTCCATACCGGCAAAACCATTCAGGCCTGATGCATAAATCACGTCAAAATCCAACTGCTCGTCGGTAGCATCCAGATTAGCGAACAGATCAAAGGTTTGATCCAATACCCAGCCTGGGCGAGCACTTGGTTTATCAATCTTATTGATAACAACAATTGGTTTCAGGCCCAGCGCTAACGCTTTTTGAGTTACAAAACGGGTTTGCGGCATCGGACCTTCAGAAGAGTCGACCAGCAACAAGACTGAATCAACCATAGACAGAACACGTTCAACTTCACCACCAAAGTCAGCATGGCCTGGTGTGTCCACGATATTGATACGGTAATCATTCCAGCGGATGGCCGTATTCTTGGAAAGGATGGTGATACCACGCTCGCGTTCCAAATCATTAGAGTCCATTACCCGTTCCTGTAACTCTTCATGTTCACTGAAGGTACCGGACTGACGCAGCAGCTGATCAACCAATGTTGTTTTACCATGATCGACGTGAGCGATGATGGCAATGTTACGTAGTTTGTTTATATCTCTAGAATTATTACTCATAAAATCAGTTCATTAAGGCATGTCAGGCATGCGCTGTTAAAAAATGTCCCGTTGGGGACCTCAATCACTTCAGGTTACCCGACACAAACGGGGTAATACTTTTTTGCAGATGAGCATGGATCGATAAGTTGCCCGCAATTACGTGCCCCTTATCCAAAACCTTGTCACCGCCGGTAAAATTCGTCACCGAACCACCCGCTTCTTCAACTAACAATTTACCAGCTGCTAAATCCCAGTTTTCCAGGCCAATTTCCCAGTAACCATCCACTCGGCCGGCGGCGACATAGGCTAAATCCAATGCTGCCGAACCAGCACGACGAATATCCGCCACTTGAGGAAACACAGCAGCAAACATCTGCATATAAACATCAATATGTTGCGGATATTTGAAAGGGAAACCGGTAGCAATCAATGCACCATTGAGATCTTTGCGTTTAGTGACACGCAGACGGCGATCATTGAGCTTGGCACCTTCACCACGGCTTGCAGTAAATAATTCATCGCGCATTGGATCAAATACAACAGCATGATCGATACGGCCTTTGACCATCACACCAATCGATACACAATAATGCGGAAAACCATGCAGATAATTTGTTGTTCCATCCAATGGGTCGATAATCCAGACCACATCGTTTTCACCTGTTTCACCCGACTCTTCCGCCATGATGGCGTGGTCAGGATAAGATTTTTTAATCGTGTTGATGATTTCCTGTTCCGCCAGGCGGTCAACATCGGTGACAAAATCATTCAATCCTTTAGCAGTAATTTCCAAATGATCGACATGTTGTAGAGAACGCATAATCAGGCTACCTGCCTGACGAGCCGCACGTACGGCTATATTCAGCATTGGATGCATAGAACAAATTTTTCCAGAGCAAAAAAAAGAATGCGACAGAAATAGTAAATACTATTCCAGTCCAAAAAAAGAGAGCATAATTATACCAACTATCGCCACCGGTTAGCAGTTTAAATTTGTGGCAATAGACAGCATAAATATTTCCTGCTAGCCTTTTGTCAGGCTTGCATTTACAAACGAAATGGAAATGCTACCAACCCTAGTACACTTTAAGGAGATACAAATGAAATCATTAGCTAAACTGAG
>NZ_JAUSCC010000015.1 GCF_030651745.1 Methylophaga sp. | reverse complement strand
CATCCGGTTCGAGTCTCTATCATACCCATCTTTCTGTTCCCCGATAGCTCAGTTGGTAGAGCAAATGACTGTTAATCATTGGGTCGCTGGTTCGAGTCCAGCTCGGGGAGCCAATGATTTAAAGAACCTCAGCAAGTAATTCTTCTGAGGTTTTTTTATGTCTTAAATTTGCCGACCACGCTTTAAATAGATCAATAATCGCAATCCAGTTTTTTCTTAGAAACTCTCCGTCATTCAGACAACCCTCGCTCCAACCTCTTTTATTCTTCCAAACCTTATATATAGGTTCTACTCAGAATAACTCACTAATACATCCGTCCCAGCACCGCCAAACCTGATTCCTATCAACTTGACTGTGGTTCCAAAACCTCCAGAAAAGATTCGGACACACAGGCCATTAATTCTGTTTCCTCGTTGCTAATATCCTCACACCGTTCAAAAGCCTATGACGCATGACTAATAACTAATGGCTTTTTATGGCGGCTAACATAGAGGAAACAACATGACTAAAACAAAATTATCTTTACTGATGCTGTCCCTGACGCTTCCTGGTTACAGTGTTGCAGATGAGTTACGCGAAATGCAGAAAAACCCTGACACCTGGGTGATGTCAGCGGGTGATTATGCCAATACACGTTATAGCCAATTGACTGAGATCAATCTGGACAACGTGCAAGATCTGAAAATGGCCTGGTCATTCTCTACCGGCGTGTTACGTGGCCATGAAGGTAATTCACTGATTATTGATGATGTGATGTATGTGCACACGCCATTTCCAAACATTGTCTTCGCATTGGATTTGAACAATGACGGGGCCATCAAATGGAAATATGAGCCTAAACAGAATTACGATGAAACCGTTCCAGTTATGTGCTGTGACGTAGTCAATCGTGGTCTGTCTTATGGCGACGGCAAAATCTTCCTGAATCAGGCTGATACCACCTTAGTCGCTTTGGATATCGAAACCGGTGAAGTGATCTGGTCTGATAAACGTGACGATCCAAGAACCGGTGCGACCAATACCGGCAACGCCAATGTGTTTAAAGACAAAATCATTGTCGGTATTTCAGGTGGCGAATTCGGCGTACGTGGCTATGTTCAAGCCTACGATATGAGTGGTAAAACACTTTACAAAGCCTACAGTACCGGTCCCGATGACGAAATGATGGTTGATCCGCAAAACACGACAGCCATGCTGCAACCTATCGGCAAAGATTCTTCGCTGAACTCCTGGCAAGGTGAACAATGGAAAATCGGTGGCGGCACCACATGGGGCTGGTTCTCCTATGATCCCGATATGAATCTGTATTACTACGGTACAGGTAACCCATCCACCTGGAATCCTTTGCAACGTCCCGGTGACAACAAATGGACCATGGCGCTGTTCGCTCGTGATCTGGATACCGGTATAGCCAAATGGATTTATCAGATGACACCGCATGATGAATGGGACTATGACGGCGTCAACGAAAATATTCTGGTCGACCAGAAAATCAAAGGCAAAATGCGACAAATGCTGGTGCATTTTGACCGAAATGGCTTTGGTTACACCATGGATCGTGGAACAGGTGAACTGCTGGTTGCTGAAAAATTCGACCCAAGTGTCAACTGGGCCAACAGCGTCAGTCTGAAAACAGGTTTGCCAGATCGGGTAGCTAAATACTCACCTGCAGCCAATGGTGAAGATACTCAAACCACCGGTATCTGCCCTGCAGCGCATGGTGCAAAAGATCAGCAACCTGCCGCGTTCTCGCCGCGTACCGGCTTGTTCTATGTGCCCACGAACCATATCTGTATGGATCTGGAACCATTTGAAGTCGAGTTTATCGCCGGCCAACCGTATGTTGGTGCTGAAGTAAACATGTATCCGGCAACCAAAGACAATATGGGTAACTTTATTGCCTGGGATGCTCGCGAAGGCAAAATCGTCTGGTCCAATCCTGAACGATTCTCAGTTTGGTCAGGTGCGATGGTTACTGCTGGCGATGTCGTTTTCTATGGCACGTTAGAAGGCTATATCAAAGCGCTTGATGCTCATAACGGTCGTGAACTTTGGCGCTTTAAAACCGCGTCAGGCATTGTCGGCAACGTCAATTCCTATAAACATGGCGGTAAACAATACATCTCAATCTTGTCAGGTATTGGTGGTTGGGCCGGTATCGGTATGACCAACAATCTTGAGAATGACAGTGATGGTCTGGGCGCAGTGGGAGCCTACAAATCACTGTCCAACTGGACATCATTGGGCGGCGTATTGAGTGTGTTTAGTTTGTAAATTGATTTAACAGCAGCTTCATAATTTGGCCCGACACTATTTATAGTGTCGGGCTTTTTTTAATTTTGACCCTAATTCATATGATTAAAACTAATCATGCTCTGCTTAACTTAAATGAAGTAAACCTTAGTCCATTCTATGAGAATTACGTTGATTCTCTTAGGCCGAATACATTTAGCTTGGACGATGAATACGCAACATAATACCTGCATATCTCAATATTGATTTTGCTCTATATGGACTTTATTTTTCGACATACTGGCCACCAATATCCCTACTTCATATAACAACCACATAGGTATCGCCAACATAAACTGAGAAATCACATCTGGAGGTGTTACTATCGCTCCCAATACAAACGCTCCAACAATGACATAGGATCTGGCATTTCTTAGTGCCACGATACTTACCACCCCAGCTTTAACTAATAAAACCACTACAACGGGTGTTTCAAAAGCCAGGCCAAATGCGATGAATAAGCTAATCGCAAAATCAAAATATTTACTAATGTCGGTCATTACTGCAACCCCCTCTGGGGCGGTGCTCGTAATAAATCCAAAGACAACCGGAAATACTAGAAAATAGGCAAACGCCATCCCACTTATTAGTAAAACTACACTTGAAATAATCAGTGGGGCAATCAAGCGGCGTTCATTGTTGTATAGTCCTGGGGCAATGAATGCCCAGACTTGATAAAGCGTATATGGAGAGGCTAACAAAAAGGCAACCAGCAATACCATTTTCATAGGAACAAAAAATGGAGTTGTGACCTCTGTTGCTATCATCTGGCCTCCTGCTGGAAGGCTATTCAGCAATGGAGTTGCCATAATGTGATAGATTTCGTTGGCGAACGGAAACAAAGCAAAACTGATTAACAATATGCCAATAACGATACGTAATAAACGATCACGCATCTCAACCAAATGGGAGAAAAGATTATTCGGTGTAGTCAATTAGATAAACTCCTCTTCATAGGCTCTGAATCTATATTGCTAACATCGTTTAATGGTGTGCTTGGTGAGTCAAAATCATCTTTTGGTTTAGTGTCAGTTTTCATCGGTTGTATATTTTGATGAATGACCGATTCAACTGGCTGCATCCCCTGACGCAGCTCCTCATTCAACCCTAAATCATGGTTTCGTAATTCCTTTTGTAATTGCATCAAATCTTCAGATTTCAGTTCTCTGTCAATTTCTGACTTTATATTCGTAGTGAATCGCTGCATGCGCCCCAAAAGTAACCCTGCGGTTCTCGCTACTTTAGGAAGCTTATCGGGGCCGATAACAATTAATGCCACGACTCCAATAACAAGTAATTCCGGGAAAGCAATATTAAACATTAGTTAAATACACCTTTCCTTAACTTATTGGTTTTCTTTGTGAGTAACTTTACTATCCATGTTTTGGGTTATCTCGACGCTGTCTAATTTTGCAGTGGGCTTTTCCTCACTAATTGCATCCTTGAACCCCTTAACAGCTCCACCAAGATCCCCTCCAAAATTACGTAATTTTTTTGTTCCAAAAACTAGAGCTACAATTACCAGCACGATAATCAATTGCCAGATACTAAATGCCCCCATTTCTCACCCCTGCTTATTTAGCTTGGCAACAATCATAACCACCAAGGTTTTGTTAAATTAATTGAAAATTACAGAATTACTTTTTCAATACCGCATCATTTAGCTAATGCTTTCGAATATTGCAACGTTTCACTTGGGCATTCCCCAAACAGCTCCCTGTAATAACGAGAAAACAGACTCATATGCCAAAAGCCCCACTTGGCAGCTACGTTAGCAATAGTCGTTTCATAAGGAGAAGATTGAAGTTCAGATCGAACACGATGAAGGCGAAGATTCCGCATATATTCAACAGGTGTAATTCCCAAAACTCGTGAAAAAGCGTGATTTAAGGTGCGCCGGCTAATGCATAAGTTGATACAAATTTCACCTATGGTTAAGCAATCACCATCACTGGATAAAGTTAACTCACGTACCCGATTTACAATGTAACGATGAATGCGTTGATCGTAATGTCTTTCTTGACCATCGCTGGCATGAAGAAGGGCCTGAAGACAAGTGTCCAACAAGTTGTCCTCAAAATGACGCAAGATATGTTGGATATTCGGATTACCCGCGCTTTTGGAAATATAGTTAGTACTGCTGTTCAACGCTGCCAATAATCTATGAGCAACATCTGTAGGGATAATTTCGACTGGATTGACGTTATCCAAGACCTTACGCAGGTCTATACCTTCAACCTGACCGGCGTATTCTTCAAGATGCTCAGCAGAAATGACAGCCGCGGTGATTTCTGAAAAATGAGAAGTTCTAAAAAGAAGTTCCGCATTCTTATCCAACGTGATCAATGAGTCGGGTTTAACCTGTTCACCACCCCAAGATGCATTACCTTCAATGATCGTTGGTAATCCTATGACATAGGTATCTTCTGGAGCACTGGCAATCTGATCAACGGCGCGGTTCATACTCTCGCGAAATATCTGCATATTTCTGCCAGTTACGCTCGTAATTGATCCAGTAAAGGAACCTCTATCTAATTGGGTATAATCCTGTGACCAAAACGGCAATGCTTCAGCTTGTTCCAACACATCCCGTGAAGTTCGCTCAACCAAATGCATTTTCCCTTTGCCCGCAGGACTGCTATTTAAAAGCGCCTCTCTAAAATTCATCTTGCTCTCTCCTCGCTTTGCTTTTCGTGGACATCATGGTCCGGCATTTAAAATATGCCTTATCGAAAAAAACGTCCTCCCCCCTTATTTTTTGTGCTTGTTTGATTTATTTGGTTCAGACTGTTGACACAACTCTAGGCAAATAGTGGGGGGATAGATAGCAATAATCGGCAACACTCTCAAAATGGTTTGAGCAAGCTCACATATTGGCTTATTCAAGCTGCATGGAATCTAGTTTAGCCATGACTTAAAAGACAATTACCATTTATTTTCACGACTATTCTTTGAATCATACTCCCATTAGCATTTTTATCTATTGAGTAGTAAATGCTTTTCCATAGCAACGGAACTCTATTTATTAAGTTACTTGTTGCCAGAATTTACTAATCGATTTTTCTTTTGCTCCGTATATTCGAACCACCTTCTTAAATTAATCATGGCTATTTAAGCAGCCAGATTATTACAAAGAAAGTCAAAGAAATTGGTCTGAAAAAGGCAAATTACATTATTTGAATGACATGGAACTTAAGGATCTTTCAATGAAGAAATCAATTATTTTGTTCAGTACTACGATACTTCTCTTATCTCAAAATGTTTTAGCTTGGGAAAGTGAGAATGGTCAACATTCAACAAGCGCTTCTGTAGCACTCTCAAGTGATTACATCTGGCGCGGTTACTCTCAATCGGATAATAAGCCTGCGATTTCTGGCAGTGTTGATTATTCACACATCAGTGGTTTCTATGCCGGCACCTGGGCATCAAATGTCGATTTTATGATTAACGATGATGACGCTCATCTTGAAATCGATATATATGCAGGATACGCAGGTGAATTTGATAATAGTGGCATTGCCTATGACGTGGGCGTGCTTCGTTATATCTATCCGGGGACTGATGGTGGAAATTGGAACGAAGTCTATGGGTCACTGAGTTACCATTATTTTTCACTTGGTATCTCACACTCTGGCGACGTATATGGTAGCGGAGAAAAAGGGACTTACTATAACCTGGGGGTAAATTACCCCTTGCCCACTGGCATCAATTTGGGGTTGGGGTTAGGTTATTACGACTATGACCGTGATGTCTTTGGCAGAGAAAATCCTGACAGTGCAACAGATTACCTAGTGGGATTATCGAAAGACGTTGCTGGTTTTGAATTGAACTTGAGTTACTCCAATACAAACAGCAATGCTAAAGATCTGTATGGAAGCAAATATGCAGATAGCCGTTTTATCTTCAGCATCGCCAAATCCATGTAATTGCAGTTGTTCATACTGGGATTGAAAATCTTTTGAATGCCTGATTACATTCTGAATCCACTCTCTCGATATATGGGAGGGTGGATCAGCAATTCATCTCCTCTGGAAAGTTTTTCAGGCATTTCTTCCCGAAATCCTGCTTAACACTAAAAGAGAGCCCTCTGCTGAATATGGGTTTCCCTCCCCCCCCATCTGACAGGAACCACCTATCTTATTATTTTTAATGGGTTTACTAAACCTTTACAGCTTCATCCCCCACCTTTCAAAGCCACCGACCTGCTTTTTACACTCCTGAATAGCAAGAATCGGCAACACCCCCTCAAATCGGGAAAAAATTCTCGCCCTCATGCCGATTATTGCTACGGCAGAAAAATTTAACTCGCTATAGTTAAGTCGTTGCAATTTTACAACAACAATAGGTCAGTTATGACCATAGGAGGAGAAAATGAAATTGGACCTAGGTGCTGAAGCATATCATCAGCCATCCCAAATTAATGCAGCGGTTGCATCAGTCCCTGATGCAATAGATTTTTCTAAACCGAGCTCAACTAAAACTCGTTTTTCGACCATGTTATTCGCCGTTATATCCGGTGTAACTGGAGGCGCTCTGTTAAGCACCCAAGGTGTTAATACTGGTGCCATGCAGTGGATGTTTATTGCGCTTGCTCTGATCGGTGGCTTTCTGTCCACTTGGTCACCATGCGGCTATTCAAGTCTTAGCCTACTCAGACCAGCTGGTAATTATTCCTTGGCATCAGTTCTGCGCTGGACTCCTACTTTTATAACACATGCACTTGGATATGCGTTGGGCGCATTAATGTTAGGTGGCATGCTGGGATTAATCGGCTGGGCATTTTTCAGTAACTTGCCCTTCGCATACATGGCTGGAGGTATGGCTTTACTAGCATTGGGTTACGGTGCACATCAGCTCGGTTTCATGAAGATGCCTTACCCACAACGTCGTGCTCAAGTCCCCCATGATGCGAGATTCCGTTTTCGTTCATCCACTATCGGTCTTTTATACGGCTATGCACTGGGTATGAACTATCTGACCTATGTGCAAACACCAATTCTTTACATCGTTACTGGCGTTGCCTTACTCAGCGGCAACGTTACAACGGCAATTGCCGTTATTGCCATATTCAACATCGGACGCTGTTTACCAGTTGCCGTTAACTTCCTACCGATCAGTAATCAATCAGTTCAGGCATGGTTGGCACGCTGGCAGGAACGTGCTGTTGAAATAGATGGATTCCTTCTGCTTTCGCTTGGATCAGCAGCATTAATGCTTCTGCTTCTGTAAGAGCCGAATGAGTCTTGTTTAGAGAAGTATGAAAAATTTTAACAACAATGGTTGGAGGAGAGATATGACCATAAAATTTAATGAACTTAAAACCGGGCATCCAAAACAATTTAAACGTCTAGCAGCAAGTATTGCTTTGACTGCATTGTTTGTTGGTGGATCGCAGGCAGTGATTGCTGGAGGCGTACCCCAACAACTTGGTTCCGAGGCAACTTTGGATCTAATGGATACACCAGTAATTCTTGATGCACCGCCTAGTGATGCCAAACGTGTTTATGTGCTTGACGCGGGTGCGTTTCACATGACATCAACTTATTACACTATTGATGGTAATAACAACAAACTGCTAGGCATGACTGATGCAGGCAAGCTACCCCATATGATGCTGGGTGATAACGGTAACTTTATGGCCATAGCCAGCACCATGTATTCCCGTGTTGCTCGGGGTACACGAGATGACTATATCGAAATTATTGATTCCAGAACACATAAACCAATAGCAGATATTGATATCCCAGAAGGCCGCTTCCTAACGCAAGTAATGCAACGCATGGCTAGTCTGAGTGCGGATGATAAGCATATCTTGTTTCAGCAATTTTCACCTTCACCCGCCGTTGGCCTCGTCGATCTTGAGAAAGAATCTTTTGTAAAGATGATGCCAATGCCTGATTGTTACCACCTGTTTCCGGTACCAGATCAAAAGTTTTTCATGCATTGTCGTGACGGTTCTTTATTAGAAGTAAGTTATGACAATGAAGGAAATACTCAGCAGAAAAACACCAAAGTTTTTCATGGTGAAGAAGACTATCTGTTCAATAACCCATCCTACTCTATAAAAACTGGTCGTCTTATCTGGCCAAGTACTGGAGGTCGGATCTTCCAAGCCAAGCTCTCAGCTTCTGGTGCAGAGTTTATTGCTCCATTTGATGCATTCACCGAAGAACAGAAAGCGGACAAATGGGCACCGGGTGGTTGGCAACCCGTCAGTTATCACAATGATCGTAACGAAATCTATTTGTTAGCTGATCAGCGTGAAAAATGGACACATAAGCTGACTAGCCGATATGTATTTGTAATTGATGCCACCACAGGGAAACAGTTGCGACGTATCGATATGGGCCATGAAATCAATGGTATCGGCGTAAGTCAGGATGCAGAGCCGTACTTATTCGCATCTTCACCTGAAGATCAATCACTCTACACCTTCGATGCAATCACTGGTAAAGAGCTAGGTCAGATCGATGAGCTCGGAAGAGCACCCGTAATGATTTACTTACCAGAATAAAGTGAGGAAATTATGAACTGGGTAATTAATGATGCTTCTGTAGCAGTACTGGCCTCCCTTTTTCTGGGACTGGTACTGGTCGCAGCAGCTATTCCTAAGTTACGACACCCTGACGAGTTTCAGGGTGTCGTAACCAACTACCGTTTGTTGCCATCTTTCATGGTAACGCCGTTTGCAAGATTGCTGCCTTTGGTTGAACTGGGATGTGCGATAGCACTTCAAATGACACCAGTTCGAGAATTAGCAGCTTGGGTAGCAGCGGGGCTTTTTATCATGTTTGCAGTGGCAATCGCTATCAATGTAGGTCGTGGTAGAACTCATATTGATTGCGGTTGTGTGCGTCGTCCTACCAGTGTCAGTCGTATCGGGATGTTCCATGTATTAAGGGCTCTTAGTCTGGCAGGTGTCAGTCTTTACGCAGCTTTAGTTCCTGTGCAGTTGGCTAGCGTTTCAATTGCATCATGGATTATGGGCCTCGCGGCAGCAACCATGCTGACCTTACTTTATTTGGCAGCCGACGTAATCGTTGGGCTACCTGCCACTCGTACCAACAAACCCTAGATCTAATTAAAGGAAATACTGAAATGAATTTTGAATTTCTTGTTGCATCAAATGTTCTTCTTTGGGGAGCTTTTTTGGCACTAGCCGCACTTATGCTTGGTGTCATTCGTCAGATTGGGCTGCTACATGAACGTTCAGCTCCACTAGGCGCCATGATGATCGATCATGGTCCTGATATTGGCGAACGCTCTCCGGTCTTTAATGTAACGACCATTGACGAGAAACCATTGTTGGTGGGTCGGGCTATCACCCCTGGGCGTCCAAGCTTACTAATGTTTACCGGCCCATCTTGTCCTGTCTGTGCAAAATTATTACCAATAATTCGCTCAGTAGCGGCTGCTGAAGGAACGGACGTTATTTTAATTAGTGACGGTACACAGGCTGAGCACCGCGAATTTCTGCAAAACCATCCTCTTCAAGGCGAGCGGTATGTGGTCTCAGCAGAAATTGGCATGCGATACCAGGTTTCTAAAGTTCCTTATGGTGTTCTACTCGACCAAGACGGCGTAATTCAATCTAAAGGTTTGTGTAATACCCGTGAACATGTTGAGAGCCTGTTCGAAGTTATTCGTCTGGGTCATTCTTCATTGCAAAGCTTTATGAAAGAAGGAACTACGGTTCCGGCAGCAGGTTTAGGCAAAGAAACGCACGTACATTAATCTGTGAATCAATAGTAATAAGTACTAACGGAGAGAATAGAAATGAAAAAAAATAAAGGTTTTGATTCCACTATCGAAAAGATGGCCAGAAGCACTGCCAGCAAAACTGGTCGTCGTGGCTTTATTGGAAAACTTGGTGGATTTATTGTTGGTGCAGGCCTACTCCCTTTGCTCCCTGTAGATCGTCGTGGTCGTATGAAAGAAGCCAATGCGACGACTACAGGGACTATGGATCGAGGCGGATTCCAACCACAGGATCAGGATACTCAAGCCTGCGATTATTGGCGTCACTGTTCTATCGACGGCAACCTCTGTGATTGCTGTGGTGGTACGTTAACTTCATGTCCTCCAGGAACCGAACTGTCCCCTAGCTCTTGGGTTGCCAGCTGTTACAACCCTGGTGATCAGCAGACTTATCTGATTGCCTATCGTGACTGCTGTGGTAAACAGACTTGTGGACGTTGTAATTGCCTTAATACTGAAGGTGAACTGCCGGTTTATCGTCCTGAGTTCTCCAACGATATCGTATGGTGTTTTGGTGCTAATAATGACGCAATGACCTATCACTGCACTATCTCGCCAGTTGTTGGTAAGGCGAGCTAAGGTATATAGGTATCACCTAGCATGAGAATCAGCAGCCTGTTTGTATTTTTATCAGTTGTCCTGACAATTCAGGCTGCTGACTCTTTTGCCTCTGAACTGGAAGCCTTCAGGCGTCCAGAGGGAATTCCGGCGCCAACTACCAACCCACTTACGGTGGAAAAGGCGGCGCTCGGAAAAACCCTGTTTTTTGATCATCGCCTTTCCAGAAACCAGGAAATGTCATGTGCCACGTGTCATGCACCAGATAAAAGGTGGAGTGATGGGCGCAAGATTCCGCTTGGCTCTGAAAGTCTTTCGAATCCTCGCCGGACCCCCACTGTTTTAAACAGCGCATGGCTTACTTCGCTAATGTGGGATGGACGGGCTGACACACTGGAGTCGCAAGCCGTTTTACCAATAACAACTCAACATGAAATGAATTACGACATGTCAGAGCTGACCATTCGCCTGCAAGATGTCGAAGGATATTACCCTTTATTTAAAGCCGCATTTGGTGATGAAATTATCAGCAAACAACGTATTAGTGAAGCTCTGGCCAGCTTTCAAAGGACTCTGGTTTCTGCACCATCACCGTTTGATAGATGGGTAGAAGGTGACGAAAATGCGCTGAGTGAAAGTGCCAAACGAGGTTTTGCCCTATTCAACGAAAAAGCACAATGTGCAGCCTGTCATACATCGTGGCGATTCACCGATGACAGTTTTCATGATATTGGTCTCGACAGTAATGATCTCGGTAAAGGTGCTCTAGTCCCGCCTCAAATAATCATTATGCAACATGCATTCAAAACCCCTTCGCTTCGTGATTTACCTGAAAATGGGCCTTTTATGCATGATGCTTCGATGACCACATTGGAAGAGGTAATCCAACATTACGAAAATGGCGGCATTCAACGAGAAAGTCTGTCTCCTGAAATGAAGCCTTTTAAGCTGACTGAAACCGAGCGTGATGATCTTATCGCTTTTATCAAAACACTAACGGGTCCGGTACTCGGCATTAGATTTCCTGATATTCCTGAATGAATATCACGACAACTTTAATTAACTACATGAAAACAACATGAACATTCTCGCAATAGAACGTCTCTACAAAATCTTTTTCAATATAGTCTACAGATTCATCTTGAGCCTACTTATTTCAGCCAGCTTTATTACCTGCGTTTACTCGATGCAGCCTCATGCTGAGCACCCAAAAGAAGCCGAATCCAAAATTCATAAAGTCTACTTACTGCATCACGATTTTGAATTCGATGTCTACACCGCATCCCCAGGCGACATCATAGAAATAATTAATCAGTCAGATATTTCTCATAGTGTTTACATCGAAACACCTGATGAAACAATCATCAATATAGATGAAAAGCTTTATGTGCAAACGCCTGGAGTATCAGTAAGGTGGAAAGTGCCTGAATCCGGTGAGTTTACTCTGCGTTGCTGGATCCACCCGATCATTCACGCCACGCTGCTTATTTCAGAATCGGTAGATTAAAAGTCGGCTAAAGCAATAGAGGTGGGAGATGAGAAATAAAACCGAACTTAATCCCGACAACGCTGAACCCGAGAGAAGAGTAGCATTCAAGCAGATATTTCGCCGTTTTGGTGTTGCAGTTGTCGGCACATTGGCAGGCCATGCCATGTTACGTTCCCGTCCAGCCATCTCTGCTGAAATTATCCGTCCACCAGGCGCATTACCCGAGCCAGCGTTTGACTCAACCTGTATTCGTTGTGGTTTATGCGTAGAAGATTGTCCCTACGATATTCTCAAATTAGCAAGTTGGACAGATGCTGCCCCCGTTGGTACACCTTTTTTTGTGGCCAGAGAAGATCCCTGCAGAATGTGTCCGGATATTCCATGTGCCCGAGCTTGCCCAACAGGAGCTCTTGATCCTTTATTAACAGATATTCGTAAAGCGGATATGGGTGTAGCAGTACTTGTTGGACATGAAACATGCCTTAACTATAAGGGAATGTCTTGTAGTATCTGCTGGCGAGTATGTCCGATTCGTGATGAAGCAATAACGCTAGAACCTGTGCAAAATGCCAAGGGTATATTACAAATCCCGACGGTTCACTCGGATAAGTGCACTGGATGTGGCACTTGTGAAAAACACTGTGTGCTATCTGAAACAGCGATACGTGTTTTACCACGCAAACTTGGTCTGGGGCGTCCTGGTAGAAATGCTGCTGGTCGCGACAAAGTATGATTAAAGTTATCAGAATTATTTGTACTGCAACCTATCGTAAACGATGGTTGCTTACACGTCGGACCGTACAACTTTTTATCCTACTGGCTTTTTTGTACTCTCTTCCATTTGTTGGTGACATCGCCACAGGCAACTTATCTTCCAGTGAATGGTTTGGCACAATTCCACTGACTGATCCCTTTATCCTGTTGCAATCATTTTTAGCAGGTTCATCACTCGCCTATCCGGCCTTGATTGGTGCATTAATCCTAGCAGTGTTTTATGCCCTTTTTGGTGGACGGATATACTGTAGCTGGGTATGCCCTATAAACATGCTCACTGATGCTGCCTATTGGTTTCGTCAACGCTTTAACATAAAAAGTAACTTATCCATTTCAAAAGAACTCAGAAAAGCCGTTTTGTTGCTCGCTTTATTGCTTTCTTTTTCTGCCGGTAGCCTAGCATGGGAAATAGTTAACCCTATTACCTTACTGCAGCGCGAATTGATGTGGGCATCCATGGCAGGTTCGATGTTTTTGTTGGCTTTGTTTTTCTTCGATCTATTAGTAAGCCATCGAGGCTGGTGTGGGCATCTTTGCCCAGTAGGTGCTTTCTACGGATTTCTCGGACATTTCGGACGTTTACGTGTCACCGTTAACAGAGCTGAATCTTGTGCAGGTTCGTCATGCTCAGCATGTATGAAAGTATGTCCTGAACCACATGTACTGGTTCCAGTGGTATCTCAAACGGGTAATACGGTTGTATCAGGTGATTGCACACGATGTGGAGCATGTCTTGATAAATGCACTTCCGGAGTACTTTCAATGAAAATAGATTTAGGCCACAAAAACTCCTTTAAAAATATCCCGATTGTGACCAAAAAATAGCCTCTATCTATAAGAAAAAAGGTTGACGAATTATCGCCAACCTTTGTATGAAATTTTATTCCACCAAATTAACACTGCCACGCATCATCGCTGAATGCCCTGGGAATGAGCAGAAGAAAGTATACGAACTGTCAGCACTCAATAAGCTGGTTTCAAATGTGACTGAAGCTTTTTCCCCTCCGCCAAGCAGTGGAGTAGCCGCAACCACCCGGCTGTCATCAGCAGGAAGGTAGTTATTTGCAATTCCTGCGACTGTTCCAGCAGCAACAACTGCTTGTACATCTGAGCTTTGAGTCATTACCCAGTTATGACCCATTCCGCCTTTTGGTAAACGCCCTGTATGCTCAAAGTTCACAGTGAACTGTTCGCAACTCATTGGAATATCCATCGTTCTGGTATTAAAAGACATGCCATCCCCGGCACTGATTGAAACTTCACATTCATTCGCTGTAGCAACCATGGGAAGCAGAGTAACAGCCAAAGGAAGCAATAAATAAAATCGCATACAAACTCCAAATTAAATAATTGTAGAGCCTATGATTTTAGTCCCGTCTCTTATTATTCATTAGCAAGAATCGGCATTGCTCAATTGTTAAACCGTTTAAGTTATCGGGTGTAAGTTTTGAGTTTAGGATGAAGTCACGAAACAGCAGGCATAAAAAAAGCGCTATAAGCGCTTAGGTATTATTTTTATGGTGTTTCAAAATGGAGGCTGGGGTCGGAATCGAACCGGCGTTCACGGAGTTGCAGTCCGCTGCATAACCACTCTGCCACCCAGCCGGGGTATGTCTTTTTTTCTTAAGGTCAAGACTAAAAAGCCGCA
>NZ_JAUSCC010000012.1 GCF_030651745.1 Methylophaga sp. | reverse complement strand
GACGAACTGGATGTGTTTGATAGCAGTGCATTCAATGACAATTTACCGGCCAACATCACTGGTGCCTTGGGCACTAAAAGTGAAATCTGGACTATCGGTGTGAACTGGTATGTCAATGACAATATTCGCTTTATGGCGAACTATGTTGATTCTGATATCAAATCTGATGCAGCTAACAATGCTGAAGGCGATATCAAAGCGTTCTTATTGCGCGGTCAGGTTTCATTCTAATTTGAAGCAAGCTATCTCCTGAGAAAAAGCCCCACCTTAGTTTTTAAGGTGGGGCTTTTTTTTAAAACTAATTTCTTCAACTACTCTTAATTTGTGGAGTTACACTATGAATGTTATGTCACGTTTAGTGATGTTATCGATAACCAGCCTGAGTTTATTCAGCAGTCTGGCATTAGCTGATGATCATCTTGCCCAAGTTAAAAAAGGTGATGTTATACCCGTTCAATTACACCAACTTAAACCAACACAAGCTTCTGTTGGTTATGACCAAGTGTTTTATAAGCTGGGTCGTTATGATGATGACTCTGAAAAGAAATTTGATGAAATCTGCGAAGCCAATGGCCAGAAAGCCATTAAAGATTTTTCAGCAAAATCTAATGTAGCTGTGCCAGGTTCATTCGAATGTACCGATCCTGTTGGTACTGCCACGAAAGATATGAAAACCGTGGTGATTGGCCCTGATAACGGTTTGTATCTGACCGATGGTCATCATACGTTCAACGTGTTCTGGCATATGCCGGATGGCGGTGCCAACTTTGAAGTGCATGTCGTTGTTGCTGACGATTACCGTGATTTAGCGTCGATGGATGAGTTCTGGAGCAAGATGCAAGCGGAAAACAACTTATGGTTGTATGACGATAAGTTTGAACCGATGGAGCACAGCGCCCTGCCAGAAAGCCTGGGTTTGGAGAACTTTCACAACAATCTTTATCGCTCACTGGTTTACTTTGCCCGTGAAATTGCCTGGGATAAACCTAAGCCAGCCATCAACTTTGTGGAGTTTTACTGGGGTAAAGAGATCTATTCAAAGGTTGATTTAAGCCAATATGATCTGAACTCGATGAAAGGCTATAAAAAGGCCGTTAAAGATGTTGCCGAAGCCATTCTGGCAGTAAAAGGTAATAGTGTAGGTGGCCTAGCAAAATCGCCTAGCCATATGGGACAGTACGAAGGTTTTGATAAAAAGGAATTTGAAAAGCTGTTCCGTGCCAATAAGAAAATCGACTATACGCTACGTTATAAAAAACAAATGAGCGCCAATGGTTTGAGTTTTGACAAAGCTGTGAATCACAGCCAAATCATGCAACTTAAAGATACGTTCACCTTATCTTCGAACCAAGACTTAATGGCGGTTCCCGCCATTAATGTCGACGGTGAAGTCAATGCTCTGATTGAAATCCCAACGGGAACGTCTGCCAAGTGGGAAATGAACAAAGACAATACTCAGGAAATTATCTGGGAAATGAAAAATGACAAACCGCGTATCGTAAATTACCTGGGTTATCCGGGTAATTACGGCACCATCCCAGGCACTGCGATGCCAAAAGAACTGGGCGGGGATGGCGATCCATTGGATGTTTTGGTGTTAGGTCAATCCATTCCTCGTGGCGAAGTCTTGTCAGTGCGTTTGATTGGTGTATTAAAAATGTTGGATGGTGGTGAACAGGATGACAAATTGATTGCTGTGATCACTGAAGACAGTCCTTTCGCTAACGTCGAGTCGATGAAACAACTGGATGAAGAGTTTCCGGCCGTTTCCGAAATCGTTCGTCTCTGGTTTGAAAACTACAAAGGCCCAAATGGCGGCATGGAGGCACAAGGCTTCTCTGATCATCAAGAAGCAATGAATGTCTTAAAACAAGCAATGAATGCCTACCAAAACAGCTTGAACTAATGACCTGACTAATGATGGCGTAACAGTGACTCTTGGTGATATCAAGGTTCTGTTACACCATCATTTTTCTTTGTTATCCCATTTTTAAGTCCTCATTAATTGATGAGTCCTTGGCAAAATATTTTCCGGATTCAATATGACTCAAGAAGAACTATTACAATTTAGGTCATTGGAAGACATCCTTGCCACGGCGGCACTCACTCCGATTTTTCAACCGATTGTTTCGTTGAAGAGCCATCAGATATATGGCTATGAGGCGCTGATCCGCGGTCCATCCGACAGTGTTTTACACTCTCCGATAAACCTTTTTGATGCTGCCAGCAGGCATGGTCGGCTCGCTGAACTGGATCTACTCTGCAGAGAAATCGCCATTGCCCGCTTTGGTGAATTAAATCTTAATGCCAAACTGTTTATCAACACCATTCCGGCAGCGTTATTACAACCCGATTATCCGCATGGATTAACGGCAAAGTTTCTCAAAAAAGCCCGGATTCCCGCCGAACAAGTCGTTATAGAATTAACCGAGCAATATCCAATTGACGATTACGATCTGATGCGTGAGGCGACCGCACACTATCGTGATATGGGTTTTTCTATTGCGATTGATGATTTAGGCGCAGGCTATTCCGGACTACGAACCTGGTCTGAATTAAAGCCGGATTACGTCAAGCTGGACAGGCACTTCATGCAGAATATTCATGAAGATCAGCAGAAAAAACAATTTGTGCAATCGATGATTGATATCGCCCTTAGCAGTAATTGCCGGGTAATCGGTGAAGGTGTTGAAGTGCGTGAAGAATACTTAGTGGCGCAATCGATGGAAATGCATTTTGCCCAAGGCTATTACTTTTCCAGACCAACAACAACTCCTAAAAGAGATTTATCACCCGCTTTATTTGCCAAACGACAAACCCGAGAAAACATCCCTTCTGGCGTACCACGTTCCGATTCATTGGTGGGCACTCTGTTAACCCAACTCACCCCTGTCCGAACTTACCATGACGTAAATCACGTCGGCGAACGTTTTCAGAGCGCGGTGAAATTAGCTTCTTTACCGGTATTAAACGATAACGACAGCATTGCAGGAATGGTATGGCGGGATGAATTTATGACGCTGTATGCCAGCCGTTATGGTCGGGATCTGCATGGTCGTAAGCCTATTCATTTATTTATGGACAGGAGACCGATTATTGCCGAAACCTCGATGCCGCTGAAAAACCTCAGTCAGCAAATCACCAGTCAGGATTCTTCCCAGCAGCACAGCGTCTTTATCATTTGTGAACAAGGCTATTATCGAGGTGTAGGCAGTTTGATGGATTTGCTGCGACAAATTACCGACTTGCAACTGACTATCGCTCGTCACGCCAACCCACTAAGCGGGTTGCCAGGCAATGTGCCGCTCAATGAGCATATTCAACAAGCTATTCAACAGAAACGCCATGCCACGGTGTGTTATTTCGACTTGGATAATTTCAAACCCTATAACGACACCTATGGCTATAACAAAGGCGACAAAGTTATTAATAAAACCGCCAAACTTCTCAGTCAGCATTTGGATCTGGAGGTGGATTTTCTAGGCCATGTCGGTGGTGATGATTTTATTGTGATATTTGACAGCAAGGATTGGCAAAGCCGTTGCAAAAAAATGCTGAAAACATTTGAATCACTCTATGTTGAGCTGTACACAACAGAACACTTGCAGCAAGGTGGCATTCAAGCTCAAGACCGTCATGGACAACAGGTATTTTATCCATTATTGAGCTTATCTATCGGTGCGGTAACTATCAGTGATTTTGATTATCTCAGAGATGAAACTGATTTGGCTGAATATGCCACTAAAGCAAAGTCCAAGGCAAAGAAAATTCCCGGCAACAGCTTGTATCAACTCAAACCGTCAGATTGCCCGCCGCTGGCAAATGCCAGCTAAGCAGATATCAGCGTGCGTTTACCACAGACTTGTTTAACTGCTGCAAAACATAATTGACGCGTTGTTTGATTTTTTCACGAGTCAGGCGAAATTCCGCGAGGATTTCTTCTTCTGTGCCACGATATTTCGCCGGATCGGTCAAGGGCAGATGTAAACGCAAGGTATGTGGACTTACGATGGGGCACTGCTCATCGGCGTTTTCACATAAGGTGACCAATAAGTCGGCCCACTCCAGCATTTCGCCATTAACCCGGATGGATTCTTGTTGCGAAATATCAATACCAACTTCTGCCATCACTTTGATGGCCTGAGCATTTTGACCATGCGCTTCTATTCCGGCAGAACGTATTTCAACATCATCACCAGCCAAAAATCTTGCCCACCCTTCAGCCATTTGTGAGCGACAGGAATTTCCCGTACATAAAAACATGATTCTGAACTTTTCCATAACCCACCTCTTTTAATTCACCACTCAGACTAGCAAGCTTTTATGACAAAGCCATTAACACTTATTAAGACTTGCTAATGATTCTTAACTGCACTTGAAATCAGCCGTATTCCTTCTGCTAGAATGGTGCTTTAATCTAAAGCCGGATACACGTGTGAAAAAAATCATTATCAGCTTGTTGCTTATTGCCAGCCCAATCTTAATGCCAGGAATCAGTGCGGCCCAGACAACTCGTTACGTATCAGATGAACTTGAAATTACCATGCGTAATGGTCAGGGGTTGGAATTTGGTATTCGTAAAATGCTTAAATCCGGCACCGAGCTGACAGTGTTGGAAAACGATCCATCCGGCTATTCCAAAGTACGCACCAAGGATGGCGTGGAAGGCTGGGTACTGTCACGTTACTTAAACAACAACCCCAGTGCACGTGAACAACTGGCCGCTAAAGAACAACGTATCGCCAACCTTGAACTGGAAGTCACCAGTTATAAAGAAGAACTGGCCCAACTCAGCTCACAAACTTCAGAAGCTGACGATCAAAATATGACCCTCAAAGAAACGGCGCAGCGCCTCAGTAAAGAGCTGGATGATTTACGCCGTACCGCTTCGAATGCAGTGGCACTGGAAAACGAAAATCGCCAGCTAAAAGAACGTCTGCAGCAAATTGACCATGAGATTCAATCCATCGTTATCGAAAACAACACACTGAAAGACAATGATGCAAAGAACTGGTTTTTGATTGGTGCCGCCGTATTATTTGGCGGCATACTTATTGGCCTGGTAATGCCAAGCCTGAGAATGCGCAAAAAAAGTTCATGGGGCAATTTCTAACCCTTGATGACAAAAGCGCCACGATAAATCGTGGCGCTTTGTTGATTAAGATTCGTTCTGCGTGATGACCACTTCACGTTTGGTATGACCATCACGCAAATGTTCCAGATTCTCACCAGCCAACGTTCCACCATCAATTTGGTAAGCCTTACCGAACCCCTTCACATAACGTCCGCCTCGCGGTTTAAGCTTGAACAAGCGGAAATCACTTAACTGACTCAAGTTGGTAATACGTTGTCCATGACGCTCAGTTAACAACGCGATCCCTACATGCCATGCATCTGATTCGACCTGGATCCATTCCGCCTCGACTTGATAGGTCACCCGTAAGCGGGCAAATAACTCAATGGCTGAATCCTCATCTTCAATAATCAGTACCGAAGCTTGTGGATGAATCCGCAGATTCACACCATGTACAGCAATATCACTTAGCAAGACATAAAGACAGTCGCGTCCTACTGCAAATGCCGCGTAAGATGCGTATGGATGGTTGTTTTCATCAAGCGTCGACAACATCAGCGTTTTACGGCTATTGACCATCATCATGATTTCATCGCTGATTTGTTTTTCCAAACCTTTATTTTTCATTTCAGTGCCTGTTGATATTGCTGCATTAACTGATAAAACTTTTCGCGTTGTGATGCGATTAATTCGCCCTGTTCATCACGACCGAGAAACACTTTGAAGATCACTTCGCCGTTTACATCTTCAAACACAAAGGCATAACTTTCCCGGCCACGATGTGGTTTGGTCTGGAAGCTGATTTGCTCAACCTTCTGCAGATTAAGATGTCCATGAAAGCCGCTGCCATCTGCTTGCAGGTTATAGAAACCTTCCGCCAAGCTGCCTTTTGGAAAAGATCCACCAAACTCAAATACGCTGCCACCATGTATCACTATGGTGGTCATCGGTCCCCACTCACAAATCTGTTCCAATAATTGTTGGGCATTTTGTCCAGGCATTATTGATGCCTGTGTTGCTGTTTGTTCCTGTTGCATGGATATCTCCACTTTAGAACTGATAGCGTACAGCCAATCTTACATCACGTCCTGGCATATAAAGCTCCTGAAACGCCACACGATAATATTGATCAGTCAGATTGTTCACGCTGAGATCCAGTTTAAGATTCGGCATACTGATTGGCTCCCAGGTGGCATAAATATCAGCCAGGGTATAACGATCATAATCACGACTATCATCAGAGGGAGTGCGATTTTGTGCCTGAATGTGGCTAACTCGTAAACCGGTTTTGACATTATGGTTGATAAAACGCTGACTTAAATCCAATACCCATTTATCGGCCGGAATACCACTGAGTTTTTCGCCAGTTTGTTTATCTTCCCCACGGGTCTGACCATAAGATAATGCAGCAGCAAAATCATTTAATTCATAGTTGAAAGTCAGCTCAAAACCTTTTAATCGCGCCTCATCAACGTTGTTATACGTGGTATGACCAGCATCGATACTGAAAAATGGTGGAAATGGTAAAGATGAAAAAACAGGATTATCTACACGCTGCTCAATAAAATTATCCACATTGTTGTAAAACACTGCTGCATTAATGCCAAAACGATCCTGGTGGGTAAAGACATCCTGTGTCTTAAAGTCAGCAATAAACTCGATATTTTGAGATTCTTCCGCTTTCAAGTCGGGATTAGCTAAAAAGGTATTACAGGCACTGGAGGCAATACAAAAATGTGTGCCAGTGGTATATAACTCTTCTGCCGTTGGCGCCCGGAAAGCTTCATCGTAACGTAATGTCAAATTGAGTTTGTCAGTTGTCTGCCATACCAAAGCCACTGAAGGTGAAAACGCGTTATCACTACGATCATTATTTAAATTTTTAGCTTCCGTGCTGAAATAATCGTATCGCCCGCCCAGCTCCAGACGCCATGCTTCGGCAAACGGAATATGTACCTCGGTAAATGCACCCCAAACTTCTGTGGTGGCATCAGGCGGTGTGGGTCGATTCAATCCTCCGCGATTACTAGTTAATTTATCCTGATAGCCATCAACACCATAGATAAAACTGGTATCGCCCAGTTCTGTCCGGTTATTCAGGTTTAACCCAAGTGTTTCGATCTCAGTCCGATCAGAACGTCGATCGGATAAGCGATATTCCTGCATCTCGGTATTGTTCCAGTAAAACATCAGTTGGGCATTAAGCAAGTCACTGTTCGGATTGAGACGATAATCCACCGAAGCATGATCGGTCTGATTCTGACGATGAATCATAAAATTTGATGAATTCACTTCGGCTGAACCATTGGAGGGAATCTCGCCATTGACATCAGAACTACGCAAATTAAATGTCGCGGTCTGTGCATCATCAATAAACCAGTCTACTTTGGCCATCACGCCTTTATCTCGTGCAGCAGAACCTTCCAGATTCTTACCATTACCGAGTTCCGTATCATTACCGTCACGATAAAAACCAGAAACCAGCCAGTCGAGATTTTCAAAACGTCCAGCCAGTGCTGTGGTGGTCAACCACTTATCGCTGTTGCTGTGATAACCCTGCTTGATAAAACCACCAAAATCTCTGGTACCCAACAGATCATCTGCATGAATAGTGTTTTGTGAAACCACACCACCCAGCGCGCCGGAACCCCATAACGCACTACTCGGCCCTTTAACGACTTCGACACTTTTGATTAATTCCGGATCCAGAAAATAGGTTGGCCGGTGACCTGACATAAAGTTTTGTCGGACGCCATCCACCAGCTGTAACACCTGGTTATCACCCAAACCGCGGATATTTACGTTCTGAACATCTTCTCTTGGTCCGCCACTTAGCGTGACATTAGGTAGATGCGACACTGTTTGTGGCACCGAAGTCGCCTGAATTTCATCCAGTTCTGTTTTATCAATAACTGTGATATTGCGACTCGGTGGGGCTGATTGCTCGGCATTACGCGTTGCGGTGATCTTGATTTCTTCCATTTCCAGAGGAAATTGAGCATAGCTGTTTGTTGATAGCAGTGGCGTAATGAAAAGTACAGACTGAATCAGGGTTGGTAAGAGTTTGTGTTGAGTGTTCATCTTTTCCTCAGCGTAAGGTGCGCCTTAAATAAAGCAACTTGTTCAAAAAAGTTGATTAGCAGTCATTAAATGCTGCAATAGACGGCAAAATTATCACACCCAGCAATTCATGTAAATAATAACAATTATCATTTAGATTTGAGTTAACAAACAATTAATTTATGGTTAAACTCGTCCACTTGCTTCTATGTTGCTCGTGGTTACCCGAGCGCACAACGAATCACAACCTGCGTTTGGAGTTAGTCATGTATCAATCTGTTTTCAGTTGTCGTTCAATAAGAAAACTATTTTACGGGGTTCTGTTGTTTTTCAGTGGACAGATTGCCGTAGCAGAACCACTTGATGCTCAAAGAATTATCAGTGTCGACAGCAATGCCACTGAAATTTTGCTGGCATTAGGGGTTGGCCCACAAATCGTTGCTATCGATATCACCAGTGAGTCATTGCTAGATGGCCAACATGTCGAAAAGCTCGGTTATCATCGTGCGCTTTCAGCCGAGGCAATTTTGTCATTACAACCTGATCTGATAGTTGGCAGCGATCATACTGGCCCCGCTCCCACGCTTAGAGCAATTGAAAGTTCACAGATCAATTTTATCCAACTGAATAGTCCAAAAACCATTGCTGACTTAAACAGGAATATCCAACAGTTAGCCAAAGCGCTTGGCCAGGAAAATATCGGCCAACAGTTAATTGACGATATTCACGCATTGGAAACAACCATCGTCGGCAATCTAAATGGATCTACTTTAAAAATGGTTTTTCTGCTGGATTTGAATGATCGCGGTTTATCACAGGCAGGCAAGGACACTGTCGGCAACGCGCTGATAAATATGCTTGATGGTCGTAATGTCAGCGAATTCAATGGTTATCAGTCGGTCTCATTGGAGTCTGTTCTGGTCATGAATCCTGATGTCATCATGGTTGGAAGACGCAGTAATGGCGCACCAGAAACAGAACAACTTCTATCTCGATACCCTTTACTTAAAAATACCTCTGCCGGACAAACACAACGCATTATCAGTATCGATGCCAGCAAGTTAATCGCGGGATTGAGCATAACCGCAGTGCAACAAGCAAAGCAGCTGGCAGAAATAATTTATTCCTCTCGATGAGTTACGCCAAATATTTACCTGCCAGCCTACATGGCTGGCGCCGTGGCATCTGGTTAGTCATGAGTCTGTTGTTACTGCTGAGTGTATTGTTATCAATCATGCTGGGACCAATGACCTTACCAGCAAAACAAAGCTTTTTGAGCATAATTGATCAATTCCTTCGCAGTGAATTCAGTCAATTGAATGAATTTCAAACAGCTATTATCTGGGAGTTACGCTGGCCGCGAACCCTGCTTGCCATCTTTATCGGTGCGTTATTGGCTATCTGCGGTGCGGTCACTCAGGGATTATTCCGTAATCCCCTGGCTGATCCCGGCATTATCGGCGTATCTTCGGGGGCGGGTCTTGGTGCAGCTATTGCCATTGTGCTTTTACCTGCTTCTCTCAGCTATCTGACGACTCCAATAGCAGCCTTTCTCGGTGGTCTGATAACCACCTTATTGGTGTATCGGCTGGCACAATCACAAAATGGCGGCACCTCGGTATTAATTCTGTTGTTGGCAGGCGTTGCCATAGCGGCTTTCAGCGGTGCGATTATTGGTTTTATGACCTATATTGCCAGTGATATGGCTTTACGTGAATTGACTTTGTGGGGCATGGGCACACTGAATGCTGCAAACAGTACATCGATATGGCTCTCTGCAATAGCTTGCCTGAGTTTATTGGTGTTTTACCAAACTCAGGCACCAGCACTGAATGCTTTTCTGCTGGGTGAAGCCGAGGCCCGCCATCTGGGTATTAATGTCGAGCGATTAAAATTACAAGTAATCGTGGTCACAGCTATTGGTATCGGTATTGCCGTTTCAGCTACCGGCATTATCGGCTTTGTCAGTCTGGTAGTACCGCATCTGGTGAGAATGACTATGGGGCCGGATCATAGATTATTACTGCCATTATCTGCGCTTACCGGGGCGGTTTTATTACTGATGGCGGATATTGGTGCCAGAGTAATTCTGGCTCCAGCAGAGTTGCCTGTTGGATTAGTCACAGCCCTCATCGGCGCACCATTTTTTGCTTTTTTGCTGATTCAGCAACGCAAAAGACTCAGTACACTGTAAGCAAACTATTATGCTGACTATTGAAAAACTGATCGTTAAACAAGAACACCGGCAAATTCTGGACTTGCCACAGGCCAGTCTGAAGTCTGGAGAATTAATTGCGGTTCTGGGGCCAAATGGTGCGGGTAAATCCAGTTTAATCAAAACAATTTGTGGTGAATGGTCTGCCAGCCAAGGCAAAATCCATCTGCATAAAAAACCATTACATCAATGGTCCAGGCAATTATTGGCCAGACATCTTGGTGTTTTGCCACAGACCAGTCAGTTATCCTTTCCATTTAAAGCAAAAGAAGTCGTCGCTATCGGTGCCACACCACTGAATCTGAATCGTTTTGCACTTGAGGATGCGGTGCAAAAGTGGATGCAGACCACGGATACCAGGCAATTTGCTGACAGAATTTATACCAGCTTATCGGGCGGTGAACGGCAACGGGTACAATTGGCCCGAGTGTTGTTGCAATTGTCTCAGGCGGAACATGCGCCATTGTTGTTGCTTGATGAACCTACATCAGCCCAAGATCTTGGGCAGCAACATCAGTTATTGAATTTGGTAAAATCGCTTTGTCAGGAAAATGGCTTTGCCGTCATCAGTATTTTGCATGATCTGAACCAAGCAAGCCGTTATGCTGACAAAGTGTGGCTTTTACATCAGGGTGAACTCGTCGCCCAAGGCTCACCAGCGCAGGTGCTTCAGCCTGAAACAGTAATGAAAATATGGGGTTATCTTCCGGAGCTGTTTTTTAACAGCCAAGGCCAGCAAATACTGGTCTAGGGTCTGTTAATCTTTATAGCCACGGATGATCCCGTTACATTCCTGCCTACCGACCGTAAAGAATTGATTAACATCCATGAGCACAGAAACCAGCTATCAGCTTAAAGGCATACTCAAACAAGCGTTGAGTTATAAAAAGCATCTGATCAAAGCCAACCTGATCGCGCTGATTGCTACCATCTGTGCGGTGCCAGTACCGTTATTGCTTCCGATAATGGTGGATGAAGTGTTGCTCAATCAGCCCGGCGCCGCTGTGGCATTTATTTCTTCTTTTACACCCCCAGAATGGCACGGCCCTATTCTGTTTATCAGTGCCATGCTGATTCTGACCTTGGTATTACGTTTGGCCTCATTGGTATTAAACGTATTGCAATCACGTTATTTCACCATTATCGCCAAACGCATTACTTTCCGAATTCGCCGCCAGCTGATTAAACGGCTCGGCAAAATTGCCATCAGTGAATATGAAACCCGCGGAAGTGGCGGAATTTCCTCGCATTTTGTCACTGATATTGAGGTGATTGATAACTTTATCGGCAACACCATCAGCCGGTTTATCGTGGCGGTACTGAGCATTATCGGCACCGCCGTTATCCTGCTGTTTTTGCACTGGCAGCTGGCGTTACTGATTCTGTTTATGAATCCGCTGGTGATTTATTTCACGATGCGTGTTGGCAATCAAGTTAAAAATCTGAAAAAAAATGAAAACACCGCGGTCGAGATTTTTCAGCAAAGTCTGACCGAAACGCTCGACGCTATTCAGCAAATCCGTGCGGCTAATCGTGAAAAACATTATTTCCTGCGGGTTATCGATAAAGCCCGTGGAGTTAGAACTCACGCCACCGATTATGCCTGGAAAAGTGATGCAGCCAATCGCATTTCCTTTATGATTTTTCTGTTTGGCTTTGATGTATTTCGCGCGGTAAGCATGTGGATGGTGGTGTTTTCCGATCTGAGTATCGGCCAGATGTTTGCCGTGTTTGGCTACCTCTGGTTCATGATGGGACCAGTGCAGGAAGTGTTGAATATTCAGTACGCGTATTATGCTGCTGGCGCTGCGGTGTCTCGATTAAACAAGTTGTTTTCGTTAAAACAGGAAGTGATTTATCCAGCCAAAACCAATCCGTTTGTTGATGGCCAAGCTAGTAGTATCCGTATCGAAAACCTGCATTTCAGTTATGACGAAAATAATCCGGTGCTCAGTGGCGTCTCGCTGGAAATCAAAGCAGGTGAAAAAGTCGCTTTGGTCGGTGCCAGCGGTGCAGGTAAATCAACCTTGGTCAACGTGTTATTGGGTTTATATCCGGCCGATAAAGGCATGGTGTATTTCAATGATGTGCCGGTCAGCGAAATCGGACTGGCAGGCGTGCGTGAGCATGTGGCGACGGTATTACAGCACCCGGCATTATTTAATGACTCGGTGCGGGAAAATATTACGCTGGGACGTGATTATTCAGATAAGGCGATCTGGCAGGCGATTCAAACGGCACAGATTGAAGATGTGATTCTGGCGATGCCGAAAGGTCTGGATACCTTGATTGGCCGTTCAGGCGTTAAACTCTCGGGAGGTCAGCGCCAACGCCTCGCCGTCGCACGAATGGCATTGATGAATCCCAGTGTGGTGGTTTTGGATGAAGCAACCTCAGCACTCGACAGCAATACCGAACATCATCTGCATATTGCCTTGGCAGATTACCTGAAAAACCGCACGACTATAATCATTGCACATCGCCTAAGTGCTGTTCGGCAAGCGGATCGTATTGTGGTGTTTGACGGTGGAGAGATTATTGCCGACGGTGATCATGACAGTCTGATTGAGCAACAGGGCATTTATCAAAAACTCTATGCCCAACAAATTTAGGATTTAAGAATAAACCACGGGAGCACAGAGGTTTATTTGAAAATCCTCCCGGTTTTTTTAAAGCTTACCCACAGATGCCTATATACGTATCAGCAGGCTTAATAGTCTGCTGATACGCTGCACTGTCTGTGTCTCTGTGGATATGGTTAAAAGCTCAGCGACGTTTCAGTTGCTCAACATCACGCACTGCACCTTTTGCCGCAGAGGTGGTCAGAGCTGCATAAGCCTGCAAAGCAAGACTGACTTTACGATCCCGATTGACCGGTTTCCAGGCCATTTCACCACGCTGTTCCATCGCAATACGTCTTTCTGCCAGTTGGGCATCGGTTAGTTCAACATTGATACTACGGCCTGGGATATCAATGTGAATGATATCGCCTTCATCGACCAGGCCAATATTGCCACCTTCTGCTGCTTCCGGTGAAGCATGTCCAATCGATAAACCGGAGGTACCACCAGAGAACCGGCCATCGGTCAACAACGCACACAGTTTGCCGAGCCCTTTCGATTTCAAATAGCTGGTCGGATACAACATTTCCTGCATACCGGGGCCGCCTTTCGGTCCTTCGTAACGAATCAAAACAACATCCCCCGCCTGAACCTGTTCAGTCAAAATAGCTGTAACAGCATGATCCTGAGATTCAAAAATACGTGCCGGACCAGAGAATTTTAAAATTGATTCATCAACGCCGGCCGTTTTAACAATGCAGCCCTCTTCGGCCAGATTACCGTACAAAACCGCCAAACCGCCGTCTTTGCTATAGGCATGTTCAATATTACGAATACAGCCATTTTCCCGATCCAGATCTAATGACGGCCAGCGGCAGTCCTGACTGAATGCTGTTTGGGTTGGAATACCGGCAGGACCAGCAAGATAACGTTGTAATGCTGGTTCATGATCAGTGCGAGCCACATCCCACAACGCCAGACCTTCAGCCAGCGTTTTACTGTGAACTGTAGGAACATCGGTATGTAATAAACCGCCCGCAGCCAGTTCAGACAATATACTGATAACACCACCCGCACGATGCACATCTTCCATATGATATTTGTTAGTCGCCGGAGCTACTTTACAAAGATTGGGGATCTTGCGGGACATCCGATCGATATCGGCCATAGTGAAATCCACTTCACCTTCATGTGCTGCTGCCAGTAAATGCAAAACAGTGTTAGTAGAACCGCCCATGGCGATGTCCAAAGCAATAGCATTTTCAAATGCCGCTTTGCTGGCGATGGAACGAGGTAACACATCCTCTTCATTATTTTCGTAATAACGTTTTGCCAAATCGACGATGCGACGGCCCGCTTCCAGAAACAGTTCACGACGATCAGCATGGGTTGCAAGCAATGATCCATTACCCGGCAATGACAGGCCCAATGCTTCTGTCAGACAGTTCATCGAGTTTGCAGTGAACATGCCCGAGCAGGAACCACAAGTTGGGCAGGCACTACGCTCAACCTGAGCCACATCTTCATCACTGACATTGTCGTCTGCCGCCTGCACCATCGCATCAACCAGATCGAGTTTGACATCCAAACCGGCCAGTTTGGTTTTACCGGCTTCCATCGGACCACCAGAAACAAATACCACTGGAATATTCAACCGTAATGCCGCCATCAGCATGCCAGGAGTGATCTTGTCGCAGTTGGAAATACACACCAACGCATCAGCACAATGGGCATTGACCATGTACTCAACCGAGTCAGCGATAATTTCGCGCGACGGCAGACTGTAAAGCATGCCGCTATGACCCATTGCGATACCATCATCGACCGCAATTGTGTTGAATTCTTTCGCAACTCCGCCAACGCGTTCAATTTCACGCGCGACTAATTGACCCAAGTCCTTCAGATGAACATGACCCGGCACAAACTGTGTGAAGGAGTTCGCAATCGCTATAATAGGTTTGCTGAAATCATCATCCTTCATGCCTGTGGCCCGCCATAAAGCACGAGCGCCCGCCATATTACGGCCGGCAGTAGAGGTTCTTGAACGATATTCAGGCATTGATTTTCTCCAACAAAAATTGAGACTGGGTATCTGTTTGAAACAGGACAAAGACGCCAGTTTATCCAAGAGATTTTACACGCAACTTGGCAAGCGTGCTGAGACTACGATAAAAAGACATTATGAATTCATCATCACAACATCCTACTGACGCGCATTTCGCCACCACAACCTCCTGGTTCAGAGCGGCTGCACCTTATATTCATGCGCACAGTGGTGCGACATTTGTTATTGCTTTTGATGGTGAAACTGTCGCAGCAGATAACTTTGATCACTTGATTCATGATCTGGCCATCCTTAATAGCCTGGATATTCGTCTGGTGCTGGTTTTCGGGGCACGACCTCAAATTGAAGCTAAATGTGAAAAGCTTGATATAGCTGTGAAATATCATCGCGGCTTGCGGATAACTGATGATGCCAGTCTGCAAGTTGCCCGTGCTGTTGTAGGTGATTTACGCATCGCCATTGAATCCAAACTCTCTTTTGGCTTACCGCACACACCGATGGCTGATTCACGGATTCGCTGTGTCAGTGGCAATCTGGTGACTGCCCGTCCTGCCGGCATTCTTGATGGTGTTGATCTGGGACATACCGGTGAAGTCAGACGTATTGATGCCGAAGCTATTCAACAACAATTAAGCAATGGCAATTTAGTGTTGCTGCCGCCTTTAGGTTACTCACTCACTGGTGAAATTTTTAATTTATCAGCCGAGGCCATTGCGACTGCCGTAGCCAGCAGATTACAGGCCGACAAACTGATTTTTATTGGTCAGAGCAATGCCGAACTGCCGCGTGAAATCACGCTACAACAAGTCAAAGATTATGATCATCCGTCACTGAATGCTGCTGTCGCTGCCTGTGAAGCAGGTGTTGACCGGGTACATTTACTGGATCGTTCCATTGATGGCGCATTACTGCAGGAATTATTCAGCCGTGACGGTGTGGGCACGTTAATCAGTGCGACCTCTTTTGAAACCACTCGCCAAGCCACTATTGAAGATGTCGGTGGTATCCTGGAATTATTACAACCTCTGGAACAAAGCGGTGTATTGGTCAAACGTTCGAGGGAATTGCTGGAGCGGGAAATCGAACATTTCACAGTGATGGAGCGTGATAGCACAGTAGTGGCTTGCGCAGCGTTATATCCATACCCGGAAAACAATGCCGCTGAATTGGCGTGTATGGCGATTTCACCAGATTATCGCCATCAGGGTCGTGGTAAGCAGTTATTGTCGACGTTGGAAAAACAAGCCAAAGCAGCCGGATGGATGAACCTCTATGTGCTGACGACTCAAACTGCACATTGGTTTATTGAACATGGTTTTCAGCCATCGGCCATCAGTGACTTACCGATGCAAAAACAGGCCTTATACAATTATCAGCGTAATTCCAGCGTATTTAGAAAATCGCTGGCTTAACTTATTGATGAATCCTGCTTACCGGCACGTTTTCGATATTCAGGAAATAATAACGGGGCAAATTCGTGCAGTGCTTTTTCATACACCCGGCGTTTGAAAAAGACGATTTCCTCGACCGGTGTCCAATAATCCACCCAACGCCAATCATCAAACTCAGGTTTGTCATGCAGATCCAGTCTTACATCAGTTTCATTACCGGTGAATCGCATCAGAAACCAGCGTTGTTTTTGGCCGATACACAATGGTTTATTGCCATAACGCAGATAACGTTTAGGCAGACGGTAACGCAACCATCCCCGAGTGGTGGCTAGCAACTCAACATGTTCACGCCCCAGGCCGATTTCTTCCGTCAGTTCACGAAAGGCTGCCTGTTCAGGCGTTTCATTATTTTTAATGCCGCCCTGGGGAAACTGCCATGAATCATGTTGGGCACGTTGCGCCCACAACACCTGGTTGAGATCATTGCAGAGGATTATCCCCACATTGGCTCTAAAGCCATCTTTGTCTATCACGGTTCAATCTCTCGCCGGGGGCAACGATAAGCACGGGCCGCCAGCACAATTATTTATAATAAGTTTAGATTAGTGAATGAGACATGAGGATGCAACGCATTTTGTCTTACAATAGGCGCTCATTTTATCGGGACATGACCAGTTACAATGGCTTTAGCAATATTTGATTTAGACAATACCTTACTCGGTGGTGACAGTGATTATTTGTGGGGGCGCTATTTGGCGGAAAATAACATCGTAGATCCGCAGAGTTATCACGACACCAATCTGGCTTATTATCACGACTATCAAGCAGGCCAGCTGGATATCAATGCATTTCTGCAGTTTGTGTTTGAACCGTTGGCAAAAAACAGCATGCAGGATCTGTTGAGCTGGCGTGCGGATTACCTGCAACAGAAAATCCTGCCAATTATTCTGCCAAAAGGTCGCGAGTTGATTGAACATCACCGTCGGCAAGGCGACATTCTGTTAATTATCACCGCCACCAATAGTTTTTTAACCACACCCATTGCTGAAATATTAGGTATCGACAATCTGATAGCTACCGATCCGGAAATGGTTGATGGTCGCTATACCGGTCAGGTTCAGGGTGTGCCGTCATTTCAACATGGCAAAGTAACTCGTCTACAACATTGGTTAGCGAAGCATGGCTACGATTTGGATGGCAGTTATTTCTACAGTGATTCACACAATGATCTGCCATTATTGGAGCAGGTCGATACACCTATCGCAGTAGATCCGGATGAGACATTGGCCGAAATTGCACGACAACGTGGCTGGAAAATCCTCAGCCTGCGTGAATAATTGCTACAATTCGGGGTTTTAATCACTTAAATTCAGGCCATCAATTATGGAATGGGAAGTTGTTATCGGGTTAGAGATCCATACCCAACTTGCAACCAAAACAAAAATTTTCTCCGGAGCAGCAACAGCTTACGGTGCAGCACCTAACTCTCAGGCATGTGCCGTTGATCTGGGTTTACCAGGTGTACTGCCGGTGTTAAATAAAGAAGCGGTACGCATGGCTGTTAAATTCGGTCTTGCCGTGGATGCTGAAATTGCCGATCGCTCGGTGTTTGCCCGCAAAAATTACTTCTATCCTGATTTACCTAAAGGCTACCAAATTAGCCAGTTTGAATTACCGATTGTCGGTAAAGGTCAACTCACCGTCGAAATGGAAGATGGCAGCGAGAAAGTTATTGGCATCACCCGTGCCCATCTTGAAGAAGACGCCGGTAAATCCTTACACGAAGATTTTCACGGTCAAACCGGCATCGATTTAAATCGTGCTGGTACACCATTACTGGAAATCGTTTCTGAGCCGGATATGCGCAGTGCCAAAGAAGCCGTTGCCTATATGAAAAAAATCCACTCCTTGGTGCGTTATCTGGAAATCTGTGACGGCAATATGCAGGAAGGCTCATTTCGCTGTGATGCCAACGTTTCCGTACGCCCTAAAGGTCAGGAAAAATTCGGTACCCGTGCTGAACTGAAAAACATCAACTCATTCCGTAATGTCGAACGCGCAATCAATATCGAAGTTGAACGGCAGATTGATGTGATTGAATCCGGTGGCACAGTGGTTCAGGAAACCCGTCTGTATGATGCGGATAAAAATGAAACCCGCTCCATGCGCAGTAAAGAAGAAGCCAACGACTATCGTTACTTCCCGGATCCAGACTTATTGCCATTAGTGTTGGATGAAGGACTGCTCGAACAGGTCCGTGCCACTTTGCCTGAATTACCAAACGAAAAACGCGATCGTTTTGTCAGTGAAATGGGCTTATCCAAATACGATGCAAGTGTATTGACCAGCAGTCGTGAACTGGCTGATTATTTCGAAGCAGTGCTTGCTGCAACCGGCAATAAAGATCCCAAACAATGTGCCAACTGGGTCATCGGCGATCTGTCTGGCGCGTTAAATAAAGCAGGTTTGGAAATCACCGAATCACCGGTAACGGCAGAACAACTTGGCAGTGTGTTATTACGCATCCAGGACAACACCATCTCAGGCAAAATCGCCAAGCAGGTATTTGAATCCATCTGGAATGGCGAAGGTGCGGATGCCGATGCGGTGATCGAATCCAAAGGCCTTAAACAGGTGACCGATACCGGTGCCATTGAAGCTATGATTGATGAAGTGATCGCCGCTAATCCTGAGCAATTACAACAATATCGTGATGGCAAAGAGCAGTTATTCGGCTTTTTTGTAGGCCAGGTAATGAAAGCCTCTAAAGGTCAAGCCAATCCAGGTCAGGTGAATGATATTCTCAAACAAAAATTAGCCGGTTAGCTTTTTGGCTTAAAATGATAAAAGCCCTGACGTTACTATACGTTCAGGGTTTTTTTATGCCCCGAATTTGTGCAAATCAGTTCACATTTTGAATTAAGCTACTCCCAGTATTCTGTGAACTGATGTAGTATCGGCTGAGGTTTTTGAACACATTTAACAAGGAAGCTAATGATTCATTTAAATTTCAGGATGTTAGGTTTACGCAAATGAAGTTTGTACAGGAACATCTACCCTCCAAGAGCGGTTTTAACAAACTCTCCTCAACAACGTCGTTGAGTGAAGCGAACTGGGTGTTGGTTTTCGGCTCAGTTAACCGTTTCAGTGAACGTAACTTTGCCAGTCAATTACAGAAACGCTATCCCAATGCCCAAATCATCGGATGCACTACTTCCGGGGAAATTACCGGTGACGGCGTATTTGATGACAGCGTACATATCACCGCCATGCATTGGCAACGTAGTGAGCTTCGCTTTATCTGCAAACCGGTAAACAGCATGGAACAGTCTCATGCGTTAGGTGCTCAGATTGCCAACGAGTTACTTTCTCCAGATTTGAAAGGCGTATTTGTGCTCAGTGACGGCCTAAATGTAAATGGTTCAGAACTGGTTGAAGGTTTGCAGGAAGTTTTACCCAACACGCCTATTACAGGCGGTCTGGCGGGCGATGATGCCAAATTTACCAAGACATTGTTACTGAATAATGACCAAATCAAAGATCGTATTGTGATTGCCGTAGGGATTTATGGCAAAGATGCGATTGTGACCAGCGGCGCATTGGGTGGTTGGAAACCATATGGTCCACCAAGACGTATCACTAAGGCCATTAAAAATGTGGTCTATGAAATGGATAACAAACCCGCCTTACCGCTTTATAAAATGTATATCGGCTATTACGCCAGCGAACTGCCCTCCTCCGGCCTTAATTTTCCGTTCGCTATCATGGATGACAAAAACGTCAATGTAATACGAACCTTGCTATCGATTAACGAAAAAGAAAACAGTATGACCTTTGCCGGTAATATTGCTGAAGGGGCAACAGTGCGTTTTCTGAAATCCGATCATGATCAACTGGTCGCCGGAGCCAGTGACGCCGCCCGGCAGATTTTATTGAAGAAAGTGGATATTAACGATAAAGCCCTGGCCATCTGTGTCAGTTGTGTCGGTCGTAAACTTGTGATGGAAGAACAGGTTTCAGATGAAGTCTATGCAGTGCAACGCCTCTTAGGCATGCAAACCGGAATCACCGGCTTTTACTCAAATGGCGAAATATGTTCCGGTGAAGACGATAGTCACAGTCAGTTACATAACCAGACCATGACTATCGCTTATTTAAGCGAACATAACGCCTAAGCCAATTCTCTTGCCGCGGCTAGCAATGCTAGCCGCGCAATCACGCCATAGGCATAAAACCGGTTCGGCTCAGCATCCGGTTTATCAAATTTATCCGGGGTAATACAGGACTGAGCAAATGCCAGTGGCTCAAAGTGCATTCCCGGAGCATTAAGATTTTCATCAATGCCTCGGCCAGTATGCACACGATAAAATCCACCGATAACAAAGTGATCCATCATGTAAATAACGGGTTCCGCAACGGCCTGATCTTCACCCAGCGTTTCAAATGTATAAACCCCTTCCTGAACCAACACATTATCGACTACCAATCCCTCTTTGGCTGAGGACATCTTGGTGCGTTGTTTACGATTCAGGTTCAAAAGCTCATCAGCACTTTTCACCATCATAATGCCCATGCCGTAGGTCCCGGAATCCGCTTTCACCACCACAAAAGGTTCACGGTCAATGCCGTATTGATCGTATTTATTCTGAATGGCCGTGAGCAGAGTATTTACATTACGCGCCAGGCATTCCATGCCACTGCGCTCCATAAAATTCACTTCACCGCATTGCAACGTCAGCGGTGATACCAACCATGGATCAATATCAAGCTGCTCTGCAAAAGCATGTGCAACCATCGAATAATGGGTGAAATGATCGGATTTCTTGCGCGTCGACCAACCGGCTTTCAGAGGTGGCGCAAGTTGCTGCTCCAGCCCTACCAAAATTGCCGGGCGCCCACCGGACATATCATTATTCAATAACACCAGGCATGGTGAAAAATCGCCAATCGCCACTCGATTACCCTGTCGTTCCAATGGTGAAATTTCACAGGTTTTTCCAGAGGGTAATTCTACTTGTATGGTTTCGGTAATATCTTCACGTAAACTGGCAATGCGCGCTTCCAGACCAGCTTTTTCGAAAATATCCCTTAAGGTTTCTACACTTTCCATATAAAACAGGTTGCGTGTGTGGTTTTCCGCAATGATCAACACCCGTCGAGCTTTTGGACAAAGCCGTTCAACCGCTGACTGCGCCGCTTGAACACATAAGGGCATAAATGCCGGATTCAGATTATTAAACCCTGCCGGAAATAAATTGGTATCGACCGGTGCCAGTTTAAAGCCGGAATTTCGCAGATCAACCGACGCATAAAAAGGTGCTGGGGTTTTCAGCCACTGTTCACGTAACCAGCATTCCACATCAGCTTGACGTTTAAGTAAATGCGATTCCAATTCCAGTAATGGCCCGTTCAGGGCTGTGGTGAGATGCGGTACGGCTGATGTCATGTTGTACTCTCTGAATCAATATAAATGAGGCTGGCAGGGCTATGGTCACTTAACCTTTATCATCGCCATTGATGCAGCGATGAGAGATAAATAGACCCCAGTTACTGTGATATGGGACACAGATTGGATATTTCAAGTCATACATACTCTGCCATGCGTTTAGAAATGAAGGAATAACAGTCCACCACATCGAAAGTAGTCACTAGCCTGACGATCAAAAATGGGTTATCTTCAGGGCTGATTTTAATCGAATGTGTCGGGCTGTAGGTACAAATGACCGTGAGTGAGACTTTATCAGAATTTTCGGGCCTTAAGGTGATGGTCATCGATGACAGCAAAACGATTCGCCGCAGTGCTGAATCCCTGCTGCAGAAAGCAGGCTGTGAAGTACTGACCGCGGATAATGGTTTTGAAGCATTGCCAATCATCAGTGGACAGCATCCCGATATCATTTTTATCGATATCATGATGCCGCGACTGGATGGTTATCAAACCTGTGCCTTGGTAAAAAATAATCCCAAATACCGGGATATTCCTGTAGTGATGCTATCCAGTAAAGATGGTTTATTCGACCGAGCAAAGGGGCGGGTTGTGGGAGCAGAACAATATTTGACAAAGCCTTTTACCCGCGATGATCTATTGGATGCGATACGGACGCATTTGCTCGATAAAAACAAGGACGCGTAGATTTTATATGGCTTTAATTTTAATAGCCGATGACTCGCCAACAGAAGTGTATGTATTACAGAAAATGTTGGAAAAAAATGGCCATGAAGTCATCGTCGCCACAGATGGCGAGCAGGCGGTTGCAATGGCGCAATCCCAGTTACCTCAATTAATTTTGATGGATGTTGTCATGCCAGGTTTAAATGGGTTTCAGGCGACTCGACGGCTGACTAAAGATAATGCCACGGCTCATATTCCGATTGTAATTGTTTCATCCAAACATCAGGAAACCGATCGAATGTGGGGTATGCGCCAGGGAGCACGAGGCTATCTGGGCAAACCGGTGGCCGAAGATGATTTGATATTACAAATAAATGAATTGGTGGAAGTGTCAGCATGACCACAATGGACAATCCGGCAGATATCATTGCCATCCTTAAGGATATAGAACGACGCAGCCAGCAGCGCATTGCTGGCTTATCACAGCAAGACAATATGGAAGGCGCCTGGACAGCCATCGGCTTTCGTCTGGATAACCTGCATCTGCTTATTCCGCTTGGTCAATCACGCGAGGTGTTTCCATTACCGCAGCAGATTACTCCCGTTCCAAAATCACAGCCTTGGGTGGTCGGCATGACCAGCCTGCGTGGTGATTTACTCCCACTTATCGATTTGAACCTGTTCCTGCAAGGCAGCAGCAGTCCTACCGATAAACGCAAACGCGTTATTGTTTTGAATCATCCTGAGTTTTTTACCGGATTGATTGTAGATGAAGTGTTTGGCCTGAAGCATTTCCAACGCCAACCGGAACCGGCTGATGCCAGACAACACATGCATCTGAAGCCGTATTTGCAAGGTCGACTTTATCAGCAGGAAACCTATTGGCATGTTTTCAGCTTGCTTAAATTAGCTGAAGATCCCAGATTTTTGAATGCAGCCGCTTAACGATTTTATTTCAGGACTCGCCCTATGAACGCCACCAGTAAACTGTTTTTTTCTTCGCTGCTCAGCGGCAAAAATCTGTTTTACCTCATCTTG
>NZ_JAUSCC010000010.1 GCF_030651745.1 Methylophaga sp. | reverse complement strand
TTAAAAACTGATGATATCACCGGTGCACAGCCGCATTTTCGAATGTGTGCTGAGACACAGGGTCAGCGCAAGCTGACATCCAGTTAAAATAGGAGGATATATGAGAGAGAAAAAACTAAGCCGGTTAACAAAAACCGGTTCAGCTGCATTGGTCAGCTCTGTCATCGGCATGATGACAGTAGGCGTTGCATTCGCCAATGACAAGCTGGTTGAACTTCAAAAGGATGAAGCTAACTGGGTTATGCAGGGTAAAAACTATTCTGCTGATCACTACAGTTCTTCAAAACAAATCAATAAAAAGAACGTCAGTAAATTGGCGCCATCTTGGACTTTCTCCACAGGTGTTTTAAGTGGTCATGAAGGTGCTCCTCTGGTTATTGGTGACATGATGTACATTCACTCACCATTCCCAAACAATACCTTTGCAATCAACTTAAAAGATCCTGGCACTATCGTCTGGGAACATAAACCAAAACAAGATCCTGCTGCTCGTGCAGTAGCGTGTTGTGACGTGGTTAACCGTGGTTTGGCTTATTGGCCTGGCGACGACAAAACACCTGCAATGATCTTGAAAAGCCAATTGGATGGCCATGTCGTAGCATTGAATGCTGAAACAGGTGCGGTTCATTGGCAAGTTGAAAATGGTGATATCAGTGTTGGTCAAACTCAAACACAAGCACCATTTGTTGTTAAAGACTTGGTTATTCAAGGTTCTTCTGGTGCTGAACTCGGTGTGCGTGGTTACGTTACTGCATTTGATATCCACACTGGTGAAATGGTCTGGCGTTGGTATGCAACTGGTCCTGATGATGAAATCGGTTTGGCTAAAGATTTCAACAGTGCTAACCCACATTACGGCCAAAAAGATCTGGGTCTGAAAACCTGGGAAGATGAAGCCTGGAAAATTGGTGGTGGTACTAACTGGGGCTGGTATGCATACGATCCTGATCTAGAAATGTTCTATTACGGTTCAGGTAACCCTGCTCCTTGGAACGAAACCATGCGTCCAGGCGACAACAAATGGACCATGACTATCTGGGGTCGTGATGCGGATACCGGTTTAGCTAAATTCGGTTACCAAAAAACACCACATGATGAATGGGACTACGCTGGCGTTAACGTCATGATGCTTTCTGAGCAAAAAGACAAAAAAGGCAAAATGCGTAAATTGCTGACTCACCCTGATCGTAACGGCATTATCTATACGCTGGATCGTGAAACAGGTGATTTAGTTTCTGCAGACAAAATGGATGACACTGCAAACTGGGTGAAAAAAGTTGATCTGGAAACAGGTCTGCCAATTCGTGACCCAGAGTTCAGCACCAGAATGGGTCACCGTTCACGTGATATTTGTCCTTCAGCCATGGGTTTCCACAACCAAGGTATGGACTCATATGATCCAGAAAGAAAATTATTCTATCTCGGTCTGAACCATCTGTGTATGGATTGGGAACCGTTCATGCTGCCTTACCGTGCAGGTCAGTTCTTCGTAGGTGCAAACGTATGGAGTTACCCTGGACCTAAAGGTGATCGTCAACGTGGTATTGGTTCTGGCCAGGTTAAAGCTTACAACGCCATTACTGGTGAGTTCGCTTGGGAAAAAATGGAAAAATTCTCAATCTGGGGTGGCACCATGGCAACAGCTGGTGGCTTGGTATTCTACGGCACACTTGATGGCTTCATCAAAGCTCGTGATGCAGACAACGGTGATCTGCTGTGGAAATTCAAACTTCCTTCAGGCGCTATCGGTCATCCAATGACTTACACCAATAACGGCATTCAATATGTTGCTATTAACTACGGTGTAGGTGGTTGGCCTGCTGTTGGTCTGGTATTTGACTTGAACGATCCATCTGCTGGTCTGGGTGCTGTAGGTGCCTTCAAAGAACTGGCACGTAACACTCAAATGGGTGGTGGTCTGATGGTCTTTGCTCTGGATGGTAAAGGACCTTACGACGACTTGAGCGTTGGTGAATACGAAATGTAATCACCGATTCTCAATATAACTTGGCTATATCGAGTTATATCGTTGTATTCAATCCGGCTGGCAACACAACGATTGTGTTGCCAGCCACTTCTGAGAGTGTAAGACATGCTTAACAATAAAATACAAACCAAAAAGAAAGTGGGCAGCACAAAATTATTAACTCATTGCAGCCTGCTTATGGCTTCACTGTTCACTGTGCTGAGCCCAGCTCAAGCAAACAACGCTTTACCAAAAACACTGAAAGTCTGTGCGGCAGGCAATGAAATGCCTTATTCAAACACGCAACAGCAAGGTTTTGAAAATGAAATCGCCAAGGTTCTCGCAGAAAGTATGGATATGCCTCTGGAGTTTGTCTGGTCAGATAAGGCAGCGATTTTTCTGGTAACAGAACATTTATTAAGAAAAGAATGCGATGTGGTTATGGGTGTAGATAGCGATGACCCACGCGTTGCGACCAGCAAACCGTACTATAAATCGGGCTACGTTTTTGTTTACCGTGCCGATAAAAATCTTGAAATCAGTGACTGGGATAGTCCTGATATTCAAAAACTCAATCGCTTTGTGGTAATTCCTGGCAGCCCCTCTGAAGTTATGTTACGGGAAGTCGGAAAATTTGAAGGTAACTTCAACTACACAAAATCATTATCTGGCTACAAATCCCCACGTAATAAATACGTTCGTCTTGAACCGACCAAATTAATCGGCGAAGTCACATCAGGTAATGGTGATATTGCTCATCTCTGGGCACCCGAAGTGGCTCGATACGTTCGTGATTCGAGCACGCCATTAGAAATGGTTTTATCACCAGAATTTGGCGAGCTTAAAAACGGTGAAGGCATTGTTCAACATTACGATCAATCTGTAGCCGTTCGTGAAGATGACAAGGCTTTACTTGAAGCAATAAACAAAGGGTTGGCAGCTGCAGCACCAAAGATAGAAGCCATCCTTAAAAAAGAAGGGATTCCACTGCTTTGATGCTTTGTCATGCAGTCTCTTTTAATTCAACAGGACTACTTAAACACTATGATTAAAAATGTAACAAGTTTAACCAGTAAAGCAGCTTGCCTGCTGGGTTTATCGATGATTACTGCCGTCAGCTTGACACCTATGACTGCAGAAGCCCAAGTCACATTTCGCAATGCCACAACAGGTGATGTGATTGATTTTTCATTTGGTAAAAAAGGTGAAGAAACTGAAGCCGTAAAACATTTTATGGAAACAGCAGAAAATCTTTACAATCAGGATGAAGAAGCCATCACTATCGGCCAAGACCTTTATATGACCGCTTGTTCAGGTTGTCATGGTCATCACGTTGAAGGCAAGTTGGGACCAGCTTTAGGCGATGCTTATTGGACATATCCTGCGGGTCGTTATGACAAAGGTTTCTTTGAAATCATTTATGACGGTGCTCGGGCGATGATGGGACCGCAACGTAACAACCTAAGCATCGATGAGATTCTGCATGTTATGGCATACGTTCGCAGTGTCTATTGGGATGAACCCGAAAAAGCATTGTGGTTACCTGAAGAGGAACGTGCCAAGTTGGTTCCTGCTGAAATGCCACCCGAGTTCAGAGAAGCTTTAGACAATTTTAATAAAACACATTAATGAAATTAAATGTGTCTCAAGACAAATTTTAAAGATTAGTGATTGATAGCGTGGCCTTAGCCAGCTCAGGGCAACCACGCTATCAAACATTATGTTGTAAAAAACCAAAAGGAGAGAAATATGAAGAAAATTAAAACATTAGCCGTAACTGGCGCGACAGCAATCTTGTTAACCTTCGGCATGTCATCAGCAATGGCTTACGATGGTACAAAATGCCAAGAGCCAGGCAAATGCTGGGAAGCTAAACCAGGATTTCCTGCAAAAATCAAAGGATCTAAATTTGATCCTAAACATAGCCAAACTGAACTGGACAAACAAACCAGTGCAATGGAAGCGATGGAAGCACGTAATGCTAAGCGTGTAGAAAACTTTAAACAAACGGGTAAGTGGTCTTACTAAGCCAAAACCCAAGCTGAGGCCAGTTGGTAACGACTGGCCTCTTTTTATTAATTCGTACCACCGTCTGTCCAGGCAAAAAATCATGAGCAACGCTGCTAAACATTCTGATAACTATCTAAACGATTGGCATCAACAAGCCGTCACTCTACAAAACAATATTAATCAGACCATTTTAGGACAGGAAGACATCATTGAACTGATGGTGTTAGCAATATTCTGTCGGGGTCATATTCTGCTTGAAGGTGATGTGGGCGTAGGTAAAACCACCTTGTTAAGAGCAGCAGCCGAGAGCCTGGGTGGAGATTTTGAGCGTATTGAGGGCACCATAGATTTAATGCCTCATGATTTGGTGTATTACACGCATATTTCCAGTGATGGTAAACCCGCGGTAAGTGAAGGTCCGTTACTGAAACATGGTGAAGATTTATCCATCTTTTTCTTTAACGAAATAAACCGTGCCAGACCTCAAGTGCATTCTCTATTGCTTCGCGTGATGGCAGAACGCAGTGTCACTGCTTTTAACAAAACGTTTCATTTTCCGCATCTGCAAGTCTTTGCTGATCGAAACCGGATTGAAAAAGATGAAACCTTTGAGTTACCCGCCGCTGCTCGCGATCGTTTTATGATGGAACTGCATATAAAACAACCCAAAGCAGAAGCTCAACTCAAAGAACTGATGTTCAATACCCGCTATTACGATGCTGATAAATTGGTGGATAGTGCTGATAAAGCAGTTTTACCGTTTAATCAATTAAATGATATTGCTATGGCAATTCAATCGCAGATCCATGCCAGCGATGCCGTTCAGGATTATGCTTATCACCTGTGTCAGGCGCTTCGCCGACCACAGGATTACGACATTCAGATAAGTGATATCGATACTGAAAAATTAGTATTAGGCGGTATGGGGCCGCGCGGCATAAGTTATTTAGCTCGTAGTGCCAGAGCACATGCCTGGCTGAAACAACGCAACAATGTAACTCCCGAAGATTTTCATGCCGTTATACGTGCTATCAGCAAACATCGTATTTTTATCAATCCTGTATACAACTATAACGGTGAAGCCATTATCGAAGAGCTGATAAGTGGTGTACTGAATACTATTCCATCTCCATGATTCAACGTGATATTCAACACTTAATCTTTGATTATAAAACCCCATTTTTGCTTAATGCATTGCGGGAAAGTGAACATAAAAGCAAACGTCAGGGACCAGGCAGTGATTTTTACAAAAAATCAGCTTTTTTAGCCGATCCTAATCCTGCTCGGATTGATCTGGCCAGCAGCGTAACCGATCCGTTTGAATCCATTTATGTCAAAACTTTCCGCCAACGCAGCAAACTTGATGTGCTCACTTTCATTGATGGTTCTGACTCAATGAACGTTGCTGGAAAAGCCGATCTGCTAAGTCTGAGTGAAACCAGTATTGCCTGTTCAGTTGCTGCCCGAAATGACCAGTATCAAAGCTATTTATTCAGTGATTCCATTCTCTCTGTAACAGATTCGGAAACGTTAACACAGCATTTTTCTGCTACAGAAAACGACTTACAACCCAATACGGCAAAAGCTTTTGCCGATATCGAACGGCTATTACCGGTACGCCGCTCATTAATATTTTTACTCTCCGATTTTCATTGGAGCAACGAAAAACTGCATCAGGTTTTCAACACATTGTCAGGCCATTATCTGGTTCCGATAGTTATCTGGCGTTCGGTTGAGTATGAAAATTTTCCGTTATGGCGTTTTGTACAACTACGGGATGCTGAAACCGGCGAAAACCGTTTGATTTTCGTTACCCCAAAGCAAAAAAAACTTATTGAATCGACATTTGCTGATCGCAAGCTCTTTTTAAACAAACTTTTTCAACGCTATAACAGTAGAGCTTTTTGGATGATTGACCATTTTTCAGCACAAAATTTGAGTGAATATTTTCATGGTCATTAAATCAGGTTTATCAATAGGCATGAATATCATTGTTATGCTGTTATTGGTCGTTTTTGCCAGCCCGATTAGTGCCGATCAATCGCGTATCGGCATCGTCGAACAATCATTAGGGCGGGACTTCGGTATTGTGGTCGGTGACATCATTGACCACTATTATGTTATTCAAGTACCTGCCAACTATAATTTGACCCCTGCCTCCTTACCGCCTAATGGCGATTTGGATTACTGGCTGGAATTACTCAACAGTGATTACGAATTAATCGCTGAAAACAATCAACTACGTCGGTATCGTTTACATTTCACCTTTCAAACCTTCTACGCCCCTCTTGATGTCAGAGCATTAACCATTCCGCCATTAGCAGTACGATTTACTGCTGATGATAATGCGCATCAAATCACCATTCCTGCCTGGGGATTTACCATGTCCCCGATTAAGGAAATTGTACCGCGTGGTGTGGCCAGTGACTCAACCCAAAAGGCCTTTATGAAAGCGGATTTGCGTCCCACAACTATCTCAACTGCAGGTTTGAAGCAGCAGATATGGATATTGGCGTTTAGCGTGATTGTCTTGTCAATTTTATGGCTTAGTCTGAATGGCTATCTATTTTCATTTACCCGTTCACCGTTTCAACAGGCCTACCATGAAGTGAAAAAACTTCGTAAATACCATGCTGATGAATCCGCTTTTAGCCAAGCATTACAAGCTGTTCACCGGGCATTTAATCGTCGAGCAAAACAGGCGTTATTTGCCCATCAAATTGATGAGTTTGTTGTAAAACATCCTGAATTGGAGGCGTACCGAGAGAAGATTGATGATTTTTATCAGTTATCTGCCGAAGCACTATATTCAGATCAGAAAAAAGGTGAGCCAGCGGACTTCGATCAGTTGCTAAGACTTTGCAAACAATTAGCCGGCGCAGAAAAACTGGCTCTGAAAAAAACATGAACATCGCATTTGCCCAGTCCTGGGCACTGATTTTACTGTTATTAGCTGTATTGCCACTTTTAGGTGGAATCTTCCGCAAGCGGCTGGCAAGCTGGAATCGTTTAATTCCCACCTCAGATGTCACCCGCTGGGTTAATCGTGTGATCAAATTATTAGGCGTAGTGGCCTTTACCAGCATTGCGTTAGGTTTGGCCGGAATGTACCAATCAGAAAAAACCTTTACACGCACCGGTACCGGTGCCCATATTGTGTTTGTTTTGGATCGCAGTGGCAGTATGAATGAAACCTTCGGCGGCAAAGTCCCTGATCAGGACACTCCAGCTAAAAGTCAGGTAGCTCGCCGTTTGTTATCCAACTTTGTTGACGAACGTCCTCATGATTTATTCGGTGTTGTGGGATTCAGTACTCAACCATTTTTTATCAGCCCATTAACTGAACACAAATCAGCTACTCAAGCTGCGATTAACAGTTTGACCAGTCCTGGACTGGCCTTTACCAATGTTGCCAAAGGCTTGGGTATGGGGCTCAGTTACTTCCAAGATCAACCGCATACCGGGTCACGGGTCATCGTACTGGTATCAGATGGCGCGGCCACATTGGATCATCGTGCACAGCGGGTACTCCGTGAATGGTTTGAACGTTATCAAGTCAGTTTATATTGGTTTTTTCTACGTACCGAAAACGGTTTAGGTATTACCTCTGAACCGGAAACTCCGCGTGATGACAACCCTAGGGTGATGCCAGAACGCTATCTGGATCAGTTTTTTCGTACCTTACCTATTCCCTATCACGCGTATGAAGTGGATACCCCTGAATCGCTGGAAGCTGCTATCGATCAATTAGATGACTTGGAAAGCTTGCCGCTGGTCTATAACGAACTGATTCCCCGCAATGATTTAACGCGTTTATGTTTTTTGAGCGCCCTGTTTGCTGTTCTGATTTTAGTAGGCATCAAAGCGCTGGAGGCAAAATGATCTATTTAAACCGAAACAAACTTATTTATCTGATTAGCTTGCTTACGATATTGGTTATTGGCGGATTGGTTTACAGCCTCTACACATTAAAGCAGCAACAGCTGATAAACCAGCAAATCACCCTGCTCAATCAAGGTGAAATGGTGGATACGAAGACTTTGGATATGCAATCCCCTGAAGTCAGAATTGCTTATGCTCACCTGCAGCGCAGATTAAATTTATTTGATGAAGCCTTAGAAACCTATAGTGCCACGGAACGCCTGGCAAACCAGCAACAACTGCTGCAAATCCACTATAACCTCGGCAACCTGTATTTATCTCAAGCAATTGATTTAGCAGAGAATCTGTACGTCGACCGTGCAGTAGCAATGGCCGATGTGGCAAAAGATTTTTACCGATCGGCATTGAAAATTCAGCCTGCATTCTGGGAAGCAAAATACAATTTTGAAGCGGCCCAACGCTTATCCCGTGATTTGCCATTAGGTGATGTCACTATCAGCGAAGAGTCGCAAGATGCCAGCACAGAACTATGGTCTGCTATGCCCGGCTTTCCAATTGGTCTGCCCTGAGGTATTTGTTTGATGAAATCTGCCTGGTTACTTATTAGTTCGGCATTCCTGTTGCTGATTGCGGTAGTGATGCCCAATCTGCCTTTTCCCAGTAAAAAATATGATTATTTTTTTATGGTGGATATTACCCGCAGCATGAATGTTCAGGATTATCAGGACAACAACGGTGATCCGATAAGCCGACTGGAAAAAGTTAAATCAGATGCCTTGATTGCCATACAAAAGCTGCCCTGCGGGTCACGGGTCGGGTTAGGTGTGTTTACCGAGCGTATGCCGACGCTGTTTTTTACCCCGATGGAAGTCTGTTCAGACTATCCAGAAATACGTGAAAGTATCAGGAGAATCGATTGGCGAATGGCCTGGGTGGCTGACAGTAATATCATTCAAGCCTTGGCCAATACACTTGAATTAATGCACACAGTAGAACTCAGTGAGGCCACATTGGTGTTTTTTACTGATGGTCAGGAAGCTCCGCCAATAAATGCCCGCTATGCACCGGATCTGGCAGAGATTCAGTTTTCCAATGAAAGTCGCAATCCAATCAAAGGTGTCATTATTGGTACTGGAGATCATGCTTTAAGTCGGATCCCGAAATATGATGAAGAAGGCATGCAGATTGGTTTTTACACCGCTGAGGATGTTCCTCAAGGCACAACCTTCGGCTTACCGGAAGACCCAAGTCAAATTGAGGGTTATGTGCCAAGAAACGCACCATGGGGAAATCAGTCTCGTGCAGGTAGTGAGCATCTTTCCAACGTCAAAGAAGACTATTTGAAATCCTTGGCGGAGCCGGCAAAACTCCATTACCACCATTTACAAAGTACTAATGGATTGTATGAGGCAATAACCCATGATGACTTCTCACAACGGCATATCCGGCAAACAGATTTAAGTTTTATCCCTGCCGCGTTGGCGCTGATCTTTTTGTTTTTAGCGTATTTGCCAGAGAATATGCTCTCTTTTCAACAAAAACAGAGAAAAGTACCGCCAGGCAAACTCAGTGGTTGATTTACTAAACATGATTAAAATCAAACCCATCCGTGCTTTATCAGTGGATTAATTCGTCAAGGAATTGAATTTCTTGCTATTATCGGCAAGCTTTTCTAAGACGAATCCCATGCACGTCAGCCTCTACAAACTTACTATACCGTTATTGTTTATTCTGCTTGTCAGCAGCTTTTCTATCCAAGCAAATACGGCATCGACAGAATCAGTAACCGTGCAACTAAAATGGCGACATCAGTTTCAGTTTGCCGGTTTTTATGCGGCTATTGATCAGGGTTATTATCAGCAGGAAGGCCTACAGGTCACCCTCAGCGAACGTCATCCAGGTATTAATGTATTAGACGAAGTCACCAGCGGCCGTGCAGATTATGGCGTTGGTGGTATTGGTTTATTAGCCGAATATGCTCGTGGCAGCCCTATCAGGGCCTTAGCCGCTGTGTTTCAGCATGATGCATTAATATTGGTCAGCAAAGCCCAGTCGGGGATCATCAGTCCCTACGAAATGATTGGCAAACGGCTTATGTTTGATGATTCCGCGGGAAATGATGCTGTGTTTCTTGCCATGTTTGCAGATGCCGGCATTTCATCAAATGACTACCAGCTCATCGCCCAGGACCAACAACTTGATAGTTTGATTAATGATCGAGTTGATGTGATGTCAATTTATCGAACCAATCAACTGTTCACCTTGGCTGAGCAAGGCGTGGCGGTCAATATTATAAACCCGCAAAACTATGGTTTTGATTTTTACGGCGACATTTTATTTACCGGTGACCGGGAACTGCGAAACCATCCTGGTCGAGCCGATCGTTTTCGACGTGCAACATTAAAAGGCTGGCGTTATGCTCTGGATAATCCCGATAAAATAATTGATTTGATTATCAATCAATATGGCAGCCAGGCCGATCGCCTACAACTGCAACATGAAGCACGTGAAATCCACAAACTGATTTTGCCCGACCTAATCCCTTTAGGACAGCTGGATCCTGCACGTTTACGCCGCAGTGCTCAATTGTACGAACGTTTAAATATTGCACCGGCATTATCTGATTCTCAATTAGAAGCTTTTATTTATCAGTCTAACGCCGCTTTAAGGCTGACACCGGAAGAACAAGCCTGGCTGGATGAAAATCCGGTTATCAAACTCGGTATTGATCGTGATTTTGCACCATATGAATGGATAAGCGATGCCGGTCATTATCAAGGTCTGGCGGCAGAATATATCCAGTTATTACAGGCAAAGTTAGGAGTAGAGTTTGAGATCATCGCTGACAAACCCTGGCATGAAATCATTGCCATGGCGCAGCGTGGTGAGCTGGATATGCTGTCATGTCTGAATATGAGCCAGCAACGTTCCGAATATCTGTTATTCAGCCAGCCCTACATCACCAATCCCGTCGTTATCGTTAATGCTAACCGGTTTGGTTACATCGGCAGCCTGGATAATTTGAAGGGCAAAACGGTAGCCGTGGAAAAGAACTACCATGTTCAGGAAAGTCTGGCACAGAACTACCCTGAAATATCGTTGCTGCTAACCGAAACAACCATTGAAGCGTTAAAAAAAGTCGCGACAGGTGAAGCCGATGCCTATGTCGGCGATGCCGCCTATGCCAATTATGCTATCAAACAGGCCAATCTGATTAATCTGCAATTTTCCGGACAAACCCGCCAATACAATGCCTATCGCATGGGCGTTAATCCGGCACACCCGGAACTGCAATCAATCATTAATAAGGTTTTAAACACCCTCAGCGCAGAAGAAAGACAACGTATTGAACAAAACTGGATGGGGCTGACAATCAACCATGACATCTCCAGGACAACGATTATCAACATTACATTGTCCATCATTGCCATTATTTTGGCTTTTGCGGTGTGGATCTTCCGTCTCAAGCAATCCGGTGAGGTGTTAGCCCGTAACGAGTCTAAACTACGCAACATCGTAAATGCCTCTCCAATCCCCCATGTAATCTCTGATGGCAAACATAAAATTCATTATATGAATCAGGCATTTGTGGACAGCTTTGGGTTCAATGAAACTAAAGTGCCAAACCTCGATGTATGGTTTGAGCTTGCCTACCCTGATCCGCATTATCGCCTGAAGATCAAAAAGATATGGGATGACTTTGTGGCTGAAGCGTTACAACAGCCGCTTCCTTATCGTGGTGAACCAGTAGAAGTAAAAATTCTGACGCATCAACAACAAGCCAAACAAGTCTTGATTTCAAGCACAGTCATTAAAGAAGGTAACGCCAATGTGTTTATCACTATTTTTTATGACATCAGTGAACGCAAGCTTGCCGAGGAACAATTAAAACTCTCTGGTCGGGTATTTCATCAAGCGCATGAGGGCATTCTGATTACCAATCCGGATGGTCGAATTGTCGATGTAAACCCGGCATTTTGTAACATCACCGGCTACACTCGTGAAGAGATGGTTAATCAACAACCTTCCTTGTTTAAATCAGGTAAACACAGTGAAACGTTTTACCAAGAACTCTGGCAGAGCCTGATTGAGAAAGGCTACTGGCAGGGAGAGATCTGGAACCGACGCAAAAATGGCGAGTTAATCGCCGAGTTATTGACGATATCAACCTTAACAGATGACCAGGGCGACACCCTGCATTATCTGGGATTATTTTCGGATATTACGGAGATCAAAGAGCAGCAGCATGCCCTGGAAATGATGGCGCATTTTGACTTGCTGACTCAGCTGCCGAATCGTAGCTTATTTGCTGACCGGTTTCAGCAGGCCATTGCCCACAGTATTCGTCAACATAGTCTTTTAGGTGTTGTGTTTCTCGATCTGGATGGGTTTAAGCCAATCAATGACAACTATGGCCATGAAATAGGTGACCAAGTATTAATTGAAGTAGCTCAACGCATCAAAGCCTGTATTCGACTGGACGATACGGCTTCAAGATTGGGCGGAGATGAATTTGCCATTTTGCTGAATGACATCAGCTCCATAGAACATTGTGAGCGTTTAGTCAGCAGACTATTACGCACTATTCAACTGCCTTACCGAGTTGATGGCGATACCATTCAATTAGGTGCCAGCATGGGGGTCACACTTTACCCACTGGATCAGGCTGATGCTGATACGTTATTACGTCATGCTGATCAGGCAATGTATCAGGCCAAACAAAACGGTCGCAATTGTTACTCCATATTTGATGCGGTTCATGACAAACAAATATTACTGCAACGCACTCAATTAAATAACCTGCATCTGGCCTTTACCAATAATGAGTTTTGTCTGTATTACCAGCCTAAAATCAATATGCGTAATGGCCGTATTTATGGTGCTGAGGCCCTGCTTCGCTGGGATCATCCAGAGCACGGCATTCTGGAACCCGCAACGTTTCTGAATTCATTAGCAGGTACCGATCTGGAAATTCGTATCGGTAACTGGGTTATCGACCAAACATTGAAACAATTACAGAGCTTTCATCAACAAGGACGAATGATTGAAATCAGCGTTAATATTTCTGCTCATCATCTGCAATCGTCTGGCTTTTTTGACAATCTCGAAAGACTGCTAGCGAAATACCCGGATTTACCAGCTGAATATTTACAGCTGGAAGTGCTTGAAAGCAGTGTCTTAACCGATATTCATCGTATATCGGCCATTATCGGCACCTGTCGAGATGGCCTTGGGGTTCGAATCGCGCTGGATGATTTTGGTACCGGTTATTCTTCGTTAAGCCATTTGCGTCATTTGCCGGTCGATGTTATTAAAATCGATCAGAGTTTTGTCCGCGATATTATGGACGATCCAAATGACTTTACGATTGTCGAGGGTGTTATTGGCCTCAGTCATGCTTTTCAACACCAGGTTATTGCAGAAGGCGTTGAGAGTGTAGAGCATGGTTTAATGCTGATGACCATCGGCTGTGATATGGCACAAGGCTTCATCATTGCACAGCCCATGTCTGCTGAGAAATTAACTCAATGGATGCAGAACTATCAACCAGAAGCTCGCTGGTTAAACCATGCCCGTAATTCATTATCACCACAACAACGTTTGCTGACATTGATGGAAATGCAGGGAGAACAATGGGTGCAGCAGGTCATTGATAATCTGCAGAGCAGCCCGGCTCAAATCAGCAACTGGCCGTTAATGAATCCCAAACGCAGTCACTTCACCCATTGGCTGGAGCAAGGCAAACAGGAAGAATTGTTTAATCAGATGTGGCTGGATCGTCTCAAATTGGCTTATTACGAGTTGTTCCATGCGGCAGCCAGTCTGCGTAATCAATTTGAAGAAAATGAAATCGTATTAGCCAGAAAAGGCATTAAAGATTTGCAGCAATTATATGCAGAAATACAGCAGCTCCTGGCATCACCATCATAATAAATAGCCCTTAAACAAAAGGTAAGGTCATGGGTGATCTTTGCCGCTGAAACTATACCTACTGCTGATAAACCGGCAGTCATTCATCAAAGTGGTATTGTATTCAGGCTTCTTAATTTTTGAGGCTATTGCAAACCGGATATCAAAAGACATCCGGTTTGTTGATCAAAGCCTTACTTTTGTTTGAGCAAATCACGAATTTCAGTTAACAGGATTTCTTCTTTGGTCGGTGCCGGCGGTGCTTCAGGTACTGCTTCTTCTTTCGCTTTCAACCTATTCATAACTTTGACTGCCATAAAAATAGCAAAAGCAATAATCACAAAGTCGACAATTGTTTGAATAAACTGTCCATAAGCAATGACAACCGCAGGTGTATCACCCACCGCTTCTTTAAGCACAATCGCAAGATCCTTGAAATCCACCCCACCCAGTAATATACCCAACGGCGGCATAATCACATCCGATACAAACGATGAAACTATTTTGCCAAATGCGGCGCCAATAATGATACCGACTGCCATGTCCACGACATTACCGCGCATCGCAAATTTCTTAAATTCTTGTACCATGCTCATAATCTCTCTCCTTTTTTAACTAAACAAACTTCCTAACAAAATAGATTTTTACGGCTTTTATATCAGCAGTTTAGAATATATGACATAAAAAAATTTTCTTTGGGAGAATTAGCGGACAATAGCTTGTCTGCTGATCTTCCCCAACGAGCTTTCTTCGTTCATCGACACATGTATAAGGCTATTTATGGCAATTGGTTTTTTTCAAAAACGCATTGAAGATATTATTAATAACGTTGTGAGTTCAGATGAATCTGCAGCATTGTCAGCGGAACAGCTGGCACAATTATCATCAGACCTGGCGTTATATTTTTCAACCGTACTGCTTACCCTCTCGGGATTACTGCTGATCGGTTTATTTGTGTTGTGGATGGTTAAACGACGAGCCAATCCCGCTTCAGCAGGCAACAAAGATTTACAGCGGCAACAGCTCCTACAAGAGCTGGAAAGCCAATTTCTGGCTATTGATACTAAACCGGCGGTCTGGGTGACCAACCGATCTACTTTTGATGCCAAAGTGGTGTATGAGTTTTCTCTGGCACTCACTGCTGAAATACGCTGGCATGCACCTCAAAATATTCAAACTTCCTGGCATATGGGCGATCGTATGATCGTGATCAGCGATCAAGATGATTTACTGACTGCCAGTGTTATGGATGAAATTCTGTTCTGGTTCCGTCGACTGGATCGAGCAGTTTCAAGCGACTTAATTAAAGTCGAAGATCTTTATAGTTTATGGCGTCAAATCCTGCCATTTGCCATCGATAACCGTTTTAGCTTTATGGCAGCTTATTTTACTGAAGATGATCTGGAAGATATTGAAGCTATCAGACAAGTGCTTATCGGTGTGATTCGTTACTGTCAGCAACAAAAACTCACTCAGCCGTTAAGTTATATCAACGGCCGTTTGGATCCTCTATTCTTCGATGAGCTGCCTAAAGGCATGAAAACCGGTCTGGAAGCAGCGAGACAGAATAATGTTAATCGCAAAGATCCGGTGGTGATGGATGAAGCGCCAATGATTGTGCAGGACACTAAAACCGAGCGAAAAGAACCGATTGTTATTACTTCTGAAAAAGCTGCTGAAAAGCCCAAAAGTACAGCACGCAAAGAACCAACTTTCAGCATTGATAATATTGATATTGATGAAAAAAAACCGGAGTAAACTTTACTGGCGGTGATAACTTAGGCCGTGTATATGGGAGGCAGGGTAATGAAAAATTATTTAATCTTGGTCTTGCTCTGTCTCCCCTATATTAGCCAGGCCGAACAAACAGATGCATTTTATGTAATCGCTGATGGCCGCCAGTCATTGGAAATCATCGATCAAAGTAGCTGGTCAACACATCCCGTCATTTTGCAGGCTTCCGACCAAGCTAAACGATACTGGCTCGAACAGAATAAAGTTTACGAAGATAATTTCCAGATCATGGGTAGCACTGAAGGAAACTTCACCCGGCCGGAAAATAAACAAACAGCCGTGTTGTATTTACTCAGTTTGTGGCCACGCTGTTGCAGCAATATGGGGCTCGCTATCATCGAAAATGATCAGCTGATTCGTAATATTGTGTTTGCCGGTGGCAGGTATCATTTATATTCAGTGGCGGATATTAATCAGGATGGGCTGGATGAATTAGCTCTGATAGGCGGTTTTGGTATGGGAGGTAGTAATGAAACCTCTTTAACTCTGATATCGCTCGCTGCGGAATCAACAACTTTACTAGGCAGATTTTCTCTTGTTGAAGAAAGCTGTGCAGCACTCAGCGAGTATAGTGAACATAATACCTTCCGTATCCTTTATGATAAAAATACTCCCGATGAATTCACGGTAGAGCATTACCACAGCGTGTGTGATAACCCTGCTGAGATTGAAAATCCCACTTCTGTCAGCAGTGTTCTGATCGAGGCAGTTGATCTTAAGGATGATTATATTGATCTGCCGATTCACTAGGGTCTATTTATCTTTCAGAGCCTCAGCTTTATTCGATGGCTTGAGCATTTTTACAAACATTGGCTAACATAGAGACAGCCAAATCCATCTGAAAGGTGGGTTGTCGATGTTCTCGCAAAAAACGTCGCTGAACCCGATAGGCTTCCTGCTCTTTTTCAATACGTTGTTCACAAGTCATTTCAGCTGGCACAAGCTCACCATTCAAATCCTGCAGATAATGCACCATTTCGTGAACAATAAAGCCTCTGGCACTATGATCCCGATCTAATTGCATTCGCTCATCGTGATAAATAGTTTGACTCTCCGTATCGTAATAAGCGACTGCCGTACAGAATTGATCGTCACATAAGATTTTGACCAGCTGCTGATGGCTAACCGCCTCGATAGTTGGCGGTTCTGCTGGTTGTTCATATCCGGTTAATGTCACCGCCCAAACCATTAAACCTTGGATAATATCCTGCATGGCTAATAACTCCGGTGGTGACACATTGCCAGCGCTTTAAGCTGATATATCAGATCGTCACAAGCTGATCCCGCATAGAATCTTGAAGCCTAAATTGCTGCTGCCTGATAAATATGAACGCTTATTCAAAATCACCATAACGCTCTTTTACAGCCGATTCACTGATAAAGCTGGCGGCAATCAATTCCCAACGTTGTTCTGCATCAAACACCCTACTGCAGCCAAGAGCCTGTGAGCTTTCAGGTTTAAGCGGAAACATGGAACGTCCTGCTTGTCTTACATCAAAAAAATAACGATCCAGCTGTAAATCTATGATTTGAGTTTTATGCAGATTTTTGACAAAGACTCTAAACCCGCCTTTCTTTTCACAATCCTCATCGCCCTCCTGATAGAACTCAACGTAGTTACTGGCATCATTTGCTTCTGCCATGACAACTGAGCTGAGACACGTAGCCAATAGCCCTGCAGTAACAATAAGCACCCCGGTTGAAGAAAGGTTGACGGGCATAAGATCACTCCTGAAGCAAAGTTGAATTGATAACTAAGTCCTGACTCGGCCTGCGAATCAAAGTTTCTGCATCAACAAAAGTCAGGATGCATTCCTTATTTTCTTTAGGAAAGAATCACATAACATCACTTATCTCAATTAAAAAAACAATTTTAATGACCCTAAATGTTCATTGATTAGACAGAATCAAACCAGCTACAAACTTGCGTCATTGATGCTCATCCGTTAGCTTATTTATAACCATGTTCAAAATTTGTACGCCTTTGGTTTCAGCAGGTAGTTACAAAACCATTTCTCTCTCGATCTCAAACCACCGCCACTGGGCTAACCAGCTATTGTTGTTTTCTGTAGTTATTCAACGTCGTAAGCCCTGACTATTGCAAAAGACAGGAGGAAGCTATGTTCGACTGGACTTCATTCACAGGATGGAAAGCATGGATCACTCAACCTATTGTTCTGAATCTCATGCTCGTACTGGGAATTGCCGTAATCAGCTACATCATTCTTCGTATGGTGATGAGTTTCTTTATTACCCGGAGCATCCACTGGTTGGCAAGCTCCAAAAGACGATTGGCGCGTTACGGATCAGAAGTTTTCAAACATACCAGTCGATTATTAATAGCAGCAATGGCCTTGCAAATCGGTCTCGCCATAGTGGAACTTGGTCCGGAATGGGATTCACGGGTCAGTCATATATGGTTTCTGGTATTGGCTCTGCAAGTTGGTCTCTGGGTTGATGCAGCCATTGCACTTTGGAAAGCAGATACAATCGAGCAAAAGGTCGACCGAGAAAATCAATTAACGGTCACTATCGTTTCACTGCTAATTCGTACCAGTCTCTGGGCAGTAGTATTGCTGTCAATATTGGCAAATTTAGGCGTGAACATCACAGCATTAGTCGCCAGTCTTGGGATAGGCGGTATCGCCATAGCGTTAGCCTTACAGACCTTGCTAGGGGATCTATTTGCCTCAGCCTCTATCGGCGTGGATAAGCCATTTAAAACCGGTGACTTTGTGGTGTTTAATGATGTTGCCGGCACCATTGAATACATTGGTTTGAAAACCACCCGAATTCGAAGCTTGAGTGGTGAACAGATCGTCTGTGGCAATACCAACCTGCTTCAGCAAACCATTCACAACTTTAAACGTATGGATCAACGGCGAGTGGTGTTTTTTCTGTCCATCTCATTTCGCACACCTGTTGCCAAAGCTCGGCAGATACCGGAGTTAATCAAAGAAATAATCGAGTCTATAGAGAAAACCCGTTTTGATCGGGCGCATCTGTTTAAGTTTGACGATTATTCAATGCGATTCGAGATAGTCTATTTTGTGCTCAGTTCTGACTACACCATCTATATGGATATCCAGCAACAAATTAATTTTGCCTTGCTGGAAGAGCTGGATAATCGGGAAATTCGCTTTGCTATGCCGGTCCGCTCCATCGAATTTCTTGATGAGATTCCGATACCTGACAGACGCCATAGTGAAATAACGCAACGCCCCAGTGGCAATGTTACCAGCTAAAACAATGAGATTTTTAGCCCGTCTGTATCAAAACCAATCTGGCTGGGAGGATAACTTTGTGGCACAAGCCCAAACTATGTGATTGTCTGGACTTGTTAAAAGAAGAGTGGTGGCTACACCTAGATTCGAACTAGGGACCCCATCATTATGAGTGATGTGCTCTAACCAACTGAGCTATGTAGCCACGAAGCCGAGCATTTTACGTTGCCAGGCAATAAATATCAACAACTACCCAGATTGTTTATAGCCAGTCGCTGAATTGGATACCAAAACCAACGCTATTGGTGCGGTGATCGTAATCGATCAAACTTTCGCCATAGCCATTAAACCATTGCACATAACCTCTGAAGTTTTTATACAGAGGAAAACTCCAACCCAGCTGAGTTGCACCTTTGTTATCGCCACGCAGGTTATTGCGAATCATCAAGTCGAAACTGTGATCGCCATATTTATATACCGAGGTGAAATCGAAGTTGCCCAGATATTTTTCGATATCCGGGTTGTCATCAGAACTACTGCGTTCAGGAACCCGATACCAAGGACGGGCGGAGAAATAGAAATCACCTTTTTCCACGACAAACTCGGCAAACACGCGATTCCAGCTACGTGAAAGTTCACCACTTTGGCCATTAGATTGATGATTGATACCAACATTAATTAATGAGTTTTTAAAACCGAACAATTCAGTATCGTTAGCAAAAGATAGCCAGGCTTCCGGTTCATGATTGGAATCACGAAAAGCCGCTGAGCTGTCACTGTTAAACATTTGCCAGAAAGAACGGTTGGTGTAGGCAATAAACGCATCTGCACGACCATCAAACAATCCACGAACCACCGGTAGTTTTAAACTGATCTGAAATTTGCTTTCCCAGGGTTGAAAATCATAATCACGA
>NZ_JAUSCC010000008.1 GCF_030651745.1 Methylophaga sp. | reverse complement strand
AAAAGCCCAACGGCCGATATCCGCAGCCAATGCCAATTTAGACGGAGGTCTATGATGGAACAGCCATTTGATTTAGTGATTATCTGGGCCGGCATTATTGGCTTTTCGGTGATGATGTATGTGTTGATGGATGGCTTTGATTTGGGGCAGGGGATTCTGTATCCCTTTGCACCGGATGATCATTCTAGAGACCTGATGATGAACTCGGTAGCGCCAGTATGGGATGGTAATGAAACCTGGCTGGTAATGGGCGGTGCGGGATTATTAGGGGCATTCCCGTTAGTGTATTCGGTATTTCTGCCTGCTTTATATATAGGCGTGTTTCTGATGCTGGCTGGTTTGATTTTTCGCGGCGTGGCCTTTGAATTCCGTTTTAAGGCAAATACTACCAAATACATATGGGACTGGGCTTTTGCCGGGGGCTCCTTCGTGGCAACATTTGCTCAGGGCGCGGTGGTTGGCGCTTATGTGCAGGGGTTTGAAACCAATAATTTTGCCTATGTAGGTGGCCCGTTTGATTGGTTAACGCCTTTCACAGTGATTACCGGTTTAGGTTTGGTGGCGGGGTATGCTTTGTTGGGCAGTACCTGGTTAATTATGAAAACCGAGGGTGAACTACAGCAATGGGCGTATCGCGTCACACTTCGCCTGTTAGTGCTGGTGTTATTGGTGTTTGCCATCATCAGTATCTACACACCATTTGTCGATACAGGCGTAATGGAGCGGTGGTTCCATGGTTTCTCAATCATTTGGTTTTTACCACTGCTAGCGCTTTATAGTGCTTATCTGATTTATAGCTCAGTTAAAAAACAGCAGGAAGGTTTGCCGTTTGTTGCCACTATGGGGCTGTTTTTATTCACTTATCTGGGTTTGTTGGCAAGTAAATGGCCTTATCTGGTGCCGCCTGACTACACATTATGGGATGCAGCTTCAGCCTATGAATCGCAACTGTTTCTGTTACTAGGCTTCCTGTTTGTCATCCCATTTGTGCTGGGCTATATCGCCTGGTCATACTGGATTTTCCGCGGCAAGGTAAAAGGTGGTTATCACTAGGGCCTGAGCCACCACTGCTGGAGACTATTTTTCCGTCCAGCAAGGCGTAAATGATGCAATGTAGCTATTCTTCATAAGTCATTTTCAACGCAGTTGGACGGAAAAAGTCCCAACCTTCGGGTTGTGATTGAAAAAACACCACCCTGTGTTGCTCGTCATTCATTGTAGAATGGCTAAACTTCAATCCTTGCGCCTTGTGTGATGTTTTTTCAATTCACAACAGAGGCGGCTATGAAAGAGCAACAGACCCTGCTATGCCTAATGAGTCAATAAACACTGATAAATCCTTAGCTAAAGCCGGACGTTTACTGTTAAAGCAACTGACGCAGCAGCAGCGAAGCCGATTACGGCTAGCTATTATCGCGGGTCTGTTGGCAACGATTGCGATGATTGTGCAGTGGTATGCGCTGGCACAATTAACTTATTCAATAATCATTCAACAGCAATCGCTGGTTGAGCAACCCTTAATGATTAGTCTGATGGTTCTGGGGCTTATTCTGAGATCCGTGCTGGTCAGAGCCCAGGATCACTATTCCCAATTGGCAAGTTTGCAGGCACGTCAGAATTTGCGTGAGCAGATCCTCAGCACATGGCAAACCATCAGCGCCTTGCAACACAGTCAACGTTCATCTGGTGCTTCAGCCAGTCAGTTGATTGAAGATGTGGAAGCGATGGATGGTTATTTCGCCCGGTTCTGGCCGCAGCAGTCATTAGCCTTATTCACTCCCATCCTTATTGTGATAGTGGTGTTTTATTACAACTGGCTGGCTGCGTTGTTTTTGGTGGTGGCAGCACCATTGATTCCATTATTTATGGTGTTGGTGGGGTTGGGTGCAGAAGGTGTTAATCAACGTTTTTTCAAACAACGCCAACGTCTGGCAGGGCATTTTCTGGATCGTGTTAAACATCTCACTACGTTAAAACTGTTTGCGGCGGAAACTGCTGCACTCAATGATGTGAATGCGCGCAGTGAGGATTACCGGCAAGTGGTGATGAAAACACTGAAACTCGCGTTTTTATCGTCAGCCGTTTTAGAGTTTTTTACCAGTGTGGCGATTGCCAGTATTGCGATATATATTGGTTTTTCCCTGTTTGGTGCGATTAGTTGGGGCCCCGCGGCGGATATCACTTTATTTAGTGGTTTATTCATATTGCTGCTGGCTCCGGAGTTTTTTCAGCCATTACGAAATCTTTCTCAGTTCTATCATGATCGGGCTGCAGCATTGGCAGCTGCTACTCAAATTGCTACATACCTGGATCCGGCTGAAAATAATGAACTGCTAGCTGACGATTCCGACCCGGAAGCCCCATCCATTGCAGCGCTGTCAAATCTGGTGGTCACTGAACTCACTATTGGTTATAAGGCCAGTAAGGTTTTACAGGGGCCTTTAAACTTCGAGTTATCTACGGGGCAGTGTCTGGTGATTAGCGGAGCTTCTGGCTGCGGTAAAACCACCTTGTTGCATAGCTTGGCGGGTTATCTGCCAGCAGTGTCCGGTGAGCTGTTATTAAATAAGCAGCCAATAGGTAAAACAGCGATTCGCTATTTACCACAAAAGCCCTGGATCATTAACGGTAGCTGGGCCGATAACCTGTCGGTGCTGGCACCTGATGCAACTAAACAAGCGATGCAACAGGTATTAACTAAGTTAGGTTTGAAAAGCTTAATATCTAATAGAGACAAAGGTTTAGATAGTCTACTTAATGAGCATGGTGATGGGCTTTCTGGTGGTCAATTACAACGCTTGGCACTGGCGAGAGTATTACTTTCACCTGTATCACTGGTATTGCTGGATGAACCAACGGCCAGCCTGGATAGTGAAAGTCGACAATACGTGTTGGCAGCACTATTGGCTTTAAAACCACAATGTATTTTAGTGATATCGAGTCATGATGCAGAGGTGTTGGCGCTTGCCGATCAGCAATTTCATTTTGAATGTAAAAAAGCTGACTGATTATGTTGAATACTCCACCAAATACGGTTTCACCGATTAGATTCTGGCTCGACAAAGTTCTCGCACAGCAGAAAAAACGCTTAATAATCGGTTTATTGCTGGCATTAGTCACCGCTGTTTCTGCGATGGGATTGTTAGCGTTGTCTGGCTGGTTGATAACCGCTACGGCAATAACCGGTCTGGCGATTACTGCGGGTAGTGCGGTGATGCTGGATATTTATCGTCCCGGTGGTGGTATTCGGTTTTTTGCCTTAAGTCGAACGGTTGGACGCTATTTCGAACGATTACACAATCACGATATGGTGTTACGCGTGATTGCTGGATTTCGTGGCAGCTTGTTTGGCGGGCTGCTGGCTTTACCTGTTCAAGATCTGCGAAATACACAGGATAGTGAATGGCTGAGCCGCTTAACTGCTGATCTGGATAATCTGGACAGTCTGGTTTTACGATTACTACTGCCACCATTGGTCGCTATTTTCAGTGTGTTGTTGATTGCCGTCTTTATCAGCTTCTTCTGGGCCAAAGCAGGCTTGCTATTCGCTCTTATCACCCTGATACCGGGCATGATTTATTTCAGTCTGTTTACTCGTAAAACATCACAAATCAGCAGTGACTATGCCAGCCAGATTAATCAGGCCAGATTACTGACCATTGAACATTTACAGGGACAATTAGAATTGCAGGCTGCGCATTTGCATAAAGCGCATCAAACACAACTAAACGAGTCGCTCAATCAGATTGGCGCTTTGCAACTCAAGCTGAATCAACTTATTGCCAATGCACAGTTCGTGGTGAATATCTGCCATAGTTTGCTGGTCATCATGGTCGCCATTGCTGCTTTGTTTGCTTACCAGAATGGGATATTCAGTGGGCCTGTTGCGGTTATGTTGTTTCTGGCGGTATTTGGTTTAGCTGAAATTTTGCTAAACCTGCCGGGACAGTTGGGCCAGTGGGGGAGAACCCGCTATGCTGCAGAGCGGTTGCAACCATTAGCGGAACATACACCACTGAAATCACAGGAATTAGCCGAAGTTCATCGCTTGTCGATGATGCTAGCCGAGCATCCGAAAGTTATTAGCACTATGGATACTGCGATTGCATTTGAATTAAGCGAGCCACAATGTTTGCTTATAACCGGACGATCCGGAAGCGGTAAATCCACCTTGGCTAATATTATTGCGGGACTGGAAATACCCGACTCAGCGAACACACCTTATCAGTTGTTGGTAAATGGCATTCCCCTGCGAATAGAGCAAACACAAGCTTGGCATCAGCAGATTGGCTATCTAACCCAGCAAAACAGCATTATCGCCGCAACGTTATATAGCAATCTGACTCTGGGTCTAGAAGACATTGATGAAAAACAGCTTTGGCAGGTACTGGCATTGGTAGAGCTGGAAAACTGGGCAAAGCAATTACCAGCAGGGTTACATAGTTGGCTGGGTGATACCGGCAGTCAACTCTCTGGAGGTCAGGCCCGCCGAATTTGTCTGGCCCGGCTATTGTTAAGAACCCCCGGGCTGATTCTGCTGGATGAACCCTTTAACGGCATAGACACAGAAATGGCACAACGCATCTGGCAGCGTTTATATCCATACTGGCAGGACAAAATGCTGATCGTACTGATGCACCAGCGGCCAGATTATTTCCCCGAGGTTGATAACCAACAGTGTTTTGAAATCAATCTGGATCTGAAGTTAAACATTGAACCGTAAGTATTAGCCAGATAAAGACTGTTTTGTTTGATGATCGCGTTAACGCAGAGGCAACTCGTTAGCAGCGGTACCGATGGGACGCTACTGCCTGAAATAATTCCTAAATACATGGAGCCTAAAATCACGTTTTGCAAACGCTAGAAACAAAAAAACGGACCGAAGTCCGTTAGTTTGTTTTGGCGGAGGGACAGGGATTCGAACCCTGGGTAGGCTATAAACCCACGCCGGTTTTCAAGACCGGTGCATTCAACCGCTCTGCCATCCCTCCAAGACGCGGCATATTACTAGGAATGACTTGATCTGACAACAGTGAATGCAAAATTTATATAGCTATTGCCATTTAGAACTTATCCGGTAGGATGATGTCCATTGGATGAATCACCAATCATCAATACTTTACTGAGTAATGGAGAAATAAACTGATGAACTACGATACACAATCAACAGTTGTACGCTCGCGCGAGTCTGCG
>NZ_JAUSCC010000006.1 GCF_030651745.1 Methylophaga sp. | reverse complement strand
AAATCAACGAGCTTGCGCAGGCTTTCACCGTCTAACGAGCCATCCGCCCGCATGGGTGTTACCAGTGCTACCATACTGCCGCTGAACATATTCATCAGACTCCGCGAAAATAAACTGGCATGGTACTTTGCCAGCCAGTAGATGACAAGACCGGGCTACCTTGGATAAGGTACTGGCTACATAATAATGACCAATGGAGAACGTTTAATGACGACAGTTAATTTGCAGCAAACCGTACCGGATTTTGAATTACCGTCCACTGGCGATAAAAGCATCCGGCTTTCCGAGCTACGTGGTAAAAATGTGCTTATCTATTTTTACCCCAAAGACAGTACCCCTGGCTGTACCTTGGAAGGCCAAAACTTTCGTGATCATATTGATACCTTCAATCAACACAACACAGTAATTTTTGGTATTTCCAGAGATAGCATTCGTGCTCATGAAAACTTCAAGGAAAAACAGCAATTCCCGTTTGATTTGCTCTCCGATAGTGATGAAACCGTATGCAACTTATTTGGTGTGATGCAATTGAAGAAAAATTATGGGCGCGAATATATGGGTATCGTGCGCAGCACATTTTTAATCGATACTGAAGGCAAGCTGATTCAGGAATGGCGTAATGTCAAAGTCAAACAGCACATTGATGAGGTGTTGGAAGTGGTTAAAAACCTCTAAAACTTCAATTTACAGCCCTTGGCAGACTATCTTCATCATCGATTCAGGCTCAAGCAGGTTTCAGATCAAAGGCTATGCAGATCCGCTCTTCATCCGAATTAAACGGGATGGTGCGGTGAAACACTGATGATGGAAACATGACAATATCCCCCACTTCCGGCGCAATGGTTTTGCTGGGGAAATTGTCATGTTGTTTGGGATAATCATCACCATGGGTGCTCAGCTCGATACTACCCTCATCCGGATGCGTTTTTTGCTTAGGTAAGGCCAAATACAGCGCCCCGCTCACCCAGCCTTCTTCATGAATATGTGAAGTTAAATGCCCGCCGGTTCTCATTTTGACGTACCAGGAGCTGGCAAACACTGTTTGTTTAGGAAAGCCTTTGGCAAAAATACCGCTTTCCCCTTTCAGGTTTTCACGGTAATCATCGATGGCTCGTGCTACCAACTTGGCAATTTGCTGAAAGCTGGCTTCAGAGCGTTTAAACAGGTTTCCGGCAGACTGCACACCATTATGTAAGCGGCCCTGGCTTTTTTCTTCTATATCGGCCTGTTCGATATCCGCCAGTAATTGTTTTAATAATTCACTGTCACCTTTTAGTTCTGGAACCTGCACATGACAAACTAAATCAAGTGGATTTTTACAGAAATTATAGTCATTTAGCGTGCCAAAGTTCTCGGCATAATGCCCGGCTAAAGTTGCCAAAAATGGTGAGCTGTGACGAGCTTTTTTCAGTTGATCCAGACCTTGTTTGAATTCATCAAAACGTCCGGTTTTATACAAACAATACAAAGAACGTTCCTGCCAGTCAGCGTATTGAGAATGCTGAAAATAATTCAAAGCCTGCTGTAAATCACCACTGTCATAGAGATAAACGGCCAGACTGTAATTGGCTAATGGCAGGCTGGGATCCAGTTCCAATGCCTGTTTGTAGGCAGCAACAGACTCATCATAACGGCCCTGATCACGCAGCACTTCACCGATATTGCTATGCACTTCGGCATAGTCGGGTTTTAATGCCAATGCCTGATTATAAGTGGCAATCGCATCAGCCAATTTGCCCTGATTTTTCAGTGCTGTACCTAAATTAAAATACAGTTTGGCATCCTGTGAAATGGTTAAGGCTCGTTGATAAACCGCTACCGCCTCATCCAATCTACCCTGCTCCTGCAGACACACCCCGAGATTGGCGATGGCCTCAAGAAAATTAGGCTGTTGTTCAATGGCTTTTTGATAATAAATACCGGCTTCTTCAAAACGGTTTTGGGTCTGCAAAGCATATCCCAGGTTATATAAAGCATCGGTCAGTTCAGGTTTTAACCGTAAAACTTTCTTATAACTGTTTATGGCTTCATCAGTGCGGTTCAGATTGGTTTGCAAAATTCCCATATTGAAGTAAATCTCGGGGACATTAGGATCAATTTCCGTCGCCTTACGAAACACTGCTATGGCATCTTTGAATTTGTTCTGCGCCGCCAAAGCATTACCATATAGATTGAGAACAGGAAATGAACGCGGATAGGATTTGAGTAACTTCTTGGATGCCGATTCAGCAAAGCCGACCTGTCCTGTATTCAAGGCATTAACAATTACTTGTAAATCGGCCTGTCCCGGCGTTGGGCTTGGCATCGGCTGTTTCATAACAGATTTCCACTATCAGGAGGTATTTCCTGCAATTTACAGGATAATTTCCTAGCAATGCAAGATATCTTCCTGATTTTTCAGATCCTGGATTAACACAATAACTGACGAACCCTAAATGCAGCTTGAATGTCTGCTTTAAACATTTGCTAAACAGAGGCTCAACAATTCATGGATACGATTACCCAGGCATTGCTTGGTAGCGCAGTAGCCTATGCGGTTGCTGGTCGCAAAGCACCAAAAGCGGCAGTTTTATACGGAGCGGGATTTGCCATACTGCCAGACCTGGATATCTTTATTCAGCACGCAACGGATCTGGATGCGATGACTTTGCACCGAAGCTGGACACATTCCTGGATTGTGCAGAGTTTGCTTGCGCCGATAGTGGCCTTGCTCATGTGTAAAGTGGACAACAGGCTGGATTTTCGACGATGGTTTTTAGTGATTTGGCTGGCCTGGGTCACCCATAGTGGCTTGGATGCCCTGACGGTCTATGGCACTCAACTATTCTGGCCATTTATGCCACCACCTGCCTCGATTGGCAGCATTTTCATTATTGATCCGATTTATAGTTTGCCGCTTGCCGCAGGCTTTCTGGCCATTTTAATTGCCGCCAGACAGCGGCTGAGTCGACAAATCATGCTTGGCAGTCTGTTATTCAGCTCGGCCTATCTTGTCTGGAGTGTTGGCGCTCAACACTGGATAACCCAACAAACGCATCAGGCATTGGCCGAGCAGCAGATCGACTATCAGCATATTAAAGTCACGCCAGCGCCGCTGAACACTCTGTTATGGAGAATTGTGGTGATTGATGAGGCCAACTACTACGAAGTATTCCGTTCCATTTTTGATGGTGACGCCAAATTTGAATTCAGCCAGTTTAATCGTGGCAGTGAGCTGAAATTATTATTAGCAGATTCGCCCGATCTGCAACGGATTAACTGGTTTACCCACAACAACTACAAGCTGGAACAATTAGACAATAAGATTATTGCGACAGATCTACGCATGGGCTTAGAGCCCAATTACTTTTTCCGTTTCCAACTGGCAGAAATCAGCGATGATGTGGTCACTCTGTTAACACCAAACCAACTACCCATGACGCGAAATGCCAGAGAAGGACTTACCTGGGTTTGGCAGCGCATATGGGATCCGCAACGAGAAAATCCGCTGCAGCAAAATTGACTGGTAATCGGCTATCTTCCACTAGCCTTATCTAATCAACAATCGATAACACTTTCGGTTTTGGGCTTATTGCATCGGAATACTGATTGTGACAACCAAACCTTTGGTTGCGCCATTTTTAATCTGTAATTCGCCTTTAAAACGTCTGACAATGGCATCCACGATGGCAAGACCAAGTCCGCTGCCATCGCTGTGATGACCATGCACAAAACGCCGGGTTAATTCGGAAAGTAATTTTTCAGAAACGCCTGGCCCTTCGTCTTCGACGGTCCAAAGCAAGTCTTCGTCCTTACAGGTAGCCGATAAAGTAATCACCGTATTTACTGGTGAGTGACGGATGGCATTTTCCAGCAGATTACGTAAAGCGGCTGACAATAAAATTGCCGAGGCTTGAATTTTTTCATCCACATCATCATTACAACGCAAGGTTACCTTTTGTTGTTTGGCAAGATGCTGTACATCACTCAAGGCCATATTGTTGATTTCAGCAATCGGTAAGCGTGTCGATTCAGTTAATTGTCCATCACCTTCCACCCTTGCCAGTAATAACAGCTGATCCAAGGTGCGTTGTAATCTGTCGGTAGCTTTTTCAGCTTGTAACAGGGCGTGCATGGCCTTGCCACCATCGGTTAATCTGGCGACCTGTAATTGGGTTTTGATGCCTGCCAAAGGCGTACGTAATTCATGTGCCACGTCGCCGGTAAAGCGGCGTTCTCGCAGCAAAGATTGCTGCATTCGTTGTAATAAACGGTTTATTTCATCGACCAGCGGCCTGACTTCAGCTGGACGTTGTTCCCACACCAGTGATGTCAGATCTTCGGTATTACGTTTTGCCATATTCTGACTAAGGCTATGTAAGGGTTTAAACCCATGCAATATGCCAAACCAGACCACTGCCAATGTACCTGCCAGACTCAGAAAAAACGGCACACCGGCAGCAATAACCACTGAACGCATCAGAGTATCGCGGGTTTCCAGTCGTTCGGCTGTGGTTATGGTTAGGCCGCCTTGAGAAAGATTAAATACCCGCCAGGCTTCGCCATCCTGCATCCGATTTTGATAACCCTGTTGTGTGGTAGTCAGCACATTCTGCGGAGCGTCATGTGAAACAGCAATAATATCCCCTGCAATATTGGCGACTTTGCAGGCCAACGTCGGGGGTAAATCAGGATTATTGGCTGGATCAAAAAGCGGACTGCGCTGCACACCTTTTACCAACGGATCCAAATCATACTGAGACATCAATGACATCAACATTTTGGCAGAGGCAGCGAGCCGGTTATCCAGCGTGTTTTGCATTTCTTTCTGCACACTCATCAACAACCAGGGTGCCAGTAATATCCACATTAACAACACGGCGATACCGATGCGCCACAATAATTGCCAGCGCAGATAATCTTTGGCTTTAGCCGGATTCATTGACGGCTCCTAAACGATAGCCAACTCCACGAACCGTTTCGATCCAATCATCCCCCAATTTACGGCGCAAATTATGGATATGTACTGCAACAGCATTGCTTTCAATACCTTCTGCCCAGCCATAGAGTCTGTCTTGTAACTGTGCTGCTGTGACCACTCTGCCGGGTTGCTGCAGCAGGGTTTCCAACACGGTAATTTCCCGGCGCGATAAGGTTAACGGTTTATTGTTCAAAGTGACTTGCAAGGTGGATGGATCAAATTGCAAACTGCCATGCTGGATAGCCTGAGTGGCCCTGCCAGCAGCTCTGCGACTCAGCGAGTGTAATCGGGCGGCAAGTTCGGTCAAGTCAAATGGTTTGCTCATATAATCATCGGCACCAGCCTGCAATCCGCTTACGCGATCAGGAACCGCATCACGTGCCGTTAATATAAGCACTGGCACATTATCACCGCGATCCCGCCAGCGACTAAGTAATTGCATACCATCTTCGTCCGGTAGCCCCAAATCCAGGATGACCGCGTCAAAACTGGCAGTAGACATAGCGGTTTCCGCTCCACTGGCGTTCATAACCCATTCCGCCTGGATACCCAATGCATTAAGGCCGGTCTGTATACCTTCCCCCATCAATGCATCATCTTCTACAATCAGTACATACATCAGTGTGTATCCGCGATAAAAACATTATTTTCATTTGATTGAATTAAGGCAACGTTAACATTGTCTTAATTTTGTCGCTGCACTCTACGCGACAGAGCTGGTTGCGTAACGTCGCGGCAATCCAGACATTCCATTTTAATAACATAGAGAAGCTATATATGTGGCTGGTGCGATATGCCCTAACCCGACCTTATTCTGTGGCTGCTTTAAGCTTGCTGATTTTTGCAGCTGGGCTTATCAGCTACCTTAAATTACCTGTCGATGTATTACCCAGCGTCAATATACCCTCTATAAAAGTGGTATGGACCTACAACGGTCTTAACACCAATGAAATGGCTTCCAAAATCACCACCTTCAGTGAAGTGGCGATTATGAATAATGTGGATAACCTTAAGGAAATCCGCTCGCAAACCTTAAACGGCACCTCGGTGATTCATATCGATTTCCATCCTGAGGTCGATATTGCCAACGCGATGGCGCAGGTAACAGGCGTATCACAAACCATTCGACGACGAATGCCGGAAGGTACTTCACCACCGCTGGTCGCCGAATACAATCAATCCAGCACACCGATCATTCAGCTGGTTATGTCTTCTGACACATTGACTGATGGCCAACTGGCCGACTTTGCCCGTTTGCAGTTACGCGGCATGGTGCAATCGATTAATGGTATCCGGATGACTTTGCCTTATGGTGGTGCCACCCGGCAGATCATGGTGGATCTGGATCCGGACGCTTTGTTTGCTCAAGGATTAACCGCCAACGATGTAACCCGGGCGATAAATGAACAGAACCTGACCCTGCCATCGGGAAGTATTCGTGAAGCGCAGAATGAATTGCAAATCACAGTTAATGCCAGTCCTCAAGCAGTGGCTGATTTTGAATATTTACCGATCCGGGCTAGAAATGGCGAGCTGATATTACTGCGTGATGTAGCAAATGTCCGCGATGGCACGGCCTTACAAACCAATATCGCCCGCGTTAACGGACAAAATGCCGTTATGGTGTCGCTGATTAAACTTGGCGGTGCATCCACTGTTGGCATTATTGATGAACTGATGGAACGCTTGCCATCGATACAAGCGGCTGCACCGGAGGGCATTACCATTTCGCCTATTTTTGATCAGTCGGTGTTTGTCAGCACTGCTTTACATCATATCGAGATGGAAATTCTCATTGTTGGCTCACTGGTCGCGTTGATGGTATTACTGTTTTTAGGTTCATCCCGAGCGACTTTAATTGTTTTAACCTCGATTCCCCTGTCATTACTGACCGCAGTATTTGTATTAAATTTAACCGGTAACACCTTGAATTTAATGAGTCTCGGTGGTCTGGCATTAGCAATTGGTATCCTGGTCGACAACGCACTGGTTGAAATTGAAAATATCAAACGGCATCTGGCTGACGGCATGGAACCGAGCCGTGCTGTGCTCACCAGTGCCAGTGAAGTTGCCTTTCCAGAATTTGTTTCAACACTCTCTACCTGCATTGTGTTTTCACCGATATTTTTATTAACCGGCGTGGCAGGTTATATCTTCCAGCCGATGGCAATTGTGGTCATTGCCTGTCTGGCAGCATCGTATTTACTATCTCGCACAGTGGTTCCAACGCTGGCCAAATTATTACTGGCCAACGAAAAGACTTTAACCAAACAATCGAAAAACCCGTTAGTGCATTTACATCTGGCACTGGAACATCGTCTGCACAATGGCCAGCAACATCTACAAAACACCATTGGTCGCTTGCAAAAACATATTCTGATTGCCCCGTTAATCGGCATTGTGATTGTCACCGCAGCCGGCTTTGCCTTACAGGATATCGGCCGTGATTTCTTTCCTAAAACCGATGCCGGATTAATGCGGTTTTATATGCGAGTAGATACCGGTTCACGCATCGAACAGACAGCAGATAAGTTTGCTCAGATCCAACAGGAAATACGCAAAATCATTCCTGCTGAAGAACTGGATTTTATGTTTGAAAACATTGGTATGCCCGACTCCATTAATCGCGCCTGGATAGATAGCTTTACCATTGGTTCTTACGATGGTGAGCTGCAAATCCAATTAGCTAAAGGCCATCAACCGAGCAGCCAGTATGAATCCGCCATCCGGCAAATGTTGAAAGAGAAATTTCCGGAAGTCACATTCTTTTCTCAAGCGGCCGATACTACCAATCAAACGCTTTCCGGTAGTACACCAACTGCTTTGGACGTCCGCTTTACCGGTCGTAACCTGCCCGCCAGCATCGCAAAAGCTGAAAGCTTAATTGAGAAAATGCAGGATGTTGAAGGTGCTGTGGATATCGGCTTTCAGCAGGTATTTGCTTTGCCGGAATACTACGTCAATCTGGATCGCAAACGGGCAGCCGAACTCGGTGTAACCACACAGGGTGCGATAAACAGCTTACTGGGAGCGTTGGGGTCAGCTGGTACTGTTGCTCCCAGTTTCTGGTCCGATCCGGTGTTTGGTTTTTCCTATGAGGTGCAAACCAGAACACCATTACATAAATTACGCACCACTGATGATTTGATGAATCTGCAGGTACAAACCAGTGATCCGAATATCACCGTGCCATTGGCCAGTATTGCGAGTATCACACCACGCAATGTATCGGGCAGTATTGGTCGTACTATGCTACGGCCGACGGTCAATGTATTAATCAATACCGAAAACACTGACTTAGGTTCGGTTTACAAAGCTACCCAACAGATTGTAAAAGAACTGAAACAAGATGTTGTGCCCGGCAATGATATTGAGATCATGGGTCAGGCTGCCGCCATGGATGAAGCTTACCGTGATTTATTATTCGGCTTTTTACTGGCGGTATTTTTCATCTACATCATTATGCTGTTTAACTTCGCCTCGTGGATCATGCCTTTGGTCGCATTATCCGGCGCGCCAATTGCCATTTCTGGCGCGATTATCGGTTTAATGCTCACTGGAACCACTATCAGTGTTCCGGCACTAATGGGCTTTATCATGGTCATTGGCGTATCCACTGCCAATAGTGTGTTGGTCACAACGTTTGCCCGTGATCAATGGGTGGCAGGCATGTCGGCTTTTGAGGCGGCTCGGGAAGCAGCCTCAACAAGACTAAGACCGGTATTGATGACAGCATTGACCATGATTATCGGTTTATTGCCGATGGCACTGGCTTTAGGTGAAGGTGGGGAACAAAATGCGCCTTTGGCCCGCACCGTTATCGGTGGCTTGATGCTGGGCACATTTGCCTCATTATTTTTAGTGCCCTGGACTTTCAGCATGGTTATGCAATTTATTAAACGTCCGCAGCCCATAAAACTGCCGACAATTTGAGGATCTCACGATGCCAAACTTAACCAAGACAATATTAGTTGCTGCGGTCATCGCTGTGCCTTTGTGGTTTTATATTCAGCCCGAAACCGAAGCGAATATTGAACGGCCTGCCACTACCCCGGAAATTCTCTCAGTACGCGTTGCACAGCCGCAATCGATATCAAGTTATCAGCCCTTGGTGTTTAACTCTCGCGTGGAAGCAATTGAACAATCAGATATTTTTGCCCGTGCTGATGGCTATGTGGAAAGCCGCCATGTCGATATTGGTGATGAAGTTAAACAAGGTGATTTGTTAGCCCGACTCTCCTCGCCTGAACTGGAACAGGAAATTCTGCAGGCCAAGGCCGAAATCAATCGGCAGAGAGCCACGCTGGATCTGACCGAAAAGGTAGCAAAACGCTATACCAATCTGCGGGATTCGGGTGCCGTCAATGCCACGGAAGTCGATGAACGTGAGGCCGAGCTGGCTGTGGCCAAAGCGACATTAGCGACCTATCAAGCACGTCTGGAACAGCTGGAAAATGAATTTGCCTATACCGCCATCGTGGCACCATTTGATGGCATTATTACCCGCCGTCAGGCCGAACGAGGCAATCGTATTACCCGCAACGATGCTATGCCATTATTTCGCATTAGCCGTACTGATAAGTTACGGGTCATTGTTGATATTCCGCAGACTCAGTTATTTATTATCGACCAGCAACAACCTGCCCAACTGACCTTGCCCGATCTGGGAAATCAGCAAATTGAAGTACCTATTTCGCGGATCTCTCGTGAAGTTAATCGTGAAACCGGCACCATGCGAGTGGAATATCTGCTGGAAAATGCGGATCTGAAATTACCGGCCGGTTTAAGTGGTGAACTGACAATACAGGTGCAGGAACGAGCGGATGCAGTACGTATTCCGGTTAATGCATTGAAAACCATTCAAGGCAAGCCAGCGGTGATGCTGGTGAATGCCGATAATCAGGTTGAAATTAAAAATGTTCGGGTAGGTCGGCTGGATAATAGTGAAGTAGAAATCCTGTCGGGTCTTGTCACCGATGATCGTGTCATCCTCAATCCTAACGCCCGATTGGCTGAGGGAATAAAGGTCAATATCTCAGAATAGAGTTCATAAAAAAGGCCCGTCTGAATTTCAGCTGGGCCTTAAATCAAATCTGTAAGATTCGGGTTAAATTCGACCGGTCAGTAATAACACCAGTAACACAATCAATAACACCCCAACTATACCCGTTGGTCCATAACCCCAGTTTCTGCTGTGCGGCCAAGATGGAATTGCCCCGATCAATATTAAAATCAGAACGATTAACAGAATAGTGCTTATGCTCATGGCGTTTCCCTTTCAGACAACTAAATAAGCACGATATAAACAAATATTCATTCTGTCTGTACGTTAGCGAACCAATGAATCATCAAGCAAATCATCATCCATCGATTGCATGATCCGCTGATAAGTTTGTTTATCTATTTGATAGCAGCTACATGCGGAAGCCTCTAATCCCGAAGGGTCGGTAATCGTGATACTGCCCCGATGATAATTGATCAACTGTCGTTGATGTAATGCGGTGGCTGCTCTGGTAATACCCACTCGGCGTACCCCCAGCATATAAGCCAGAAACTGTTGGGTTATTCGAAATTGATTTGATTCAGCGCGATCGCGGGTCATTAATAACCACCGGGCCAGCCGGGCTTCTACCAAATGAAATCGTGTGCAGGCTGCAGTTTGTGATAACTGAACTACTGTTACATACAAATATTTTTTCAGCGTGGCTTCCAGCGCAGGACTATGGTTAATCTGCTGCTGCAGATGAGCAACCGATATCCGTAATGCCTGCCCTGCCCCTTGAACCAACGCATGTAATGGTGCTGTTTTAATGCCCAACACCAAGGTATTACCCAGCATGCCCTCATTACCAATTAAGCCAACTTCCAGATTGGATCGTTCATCGGCGGGCACAGTTAAGGATATAAAGCCTTGATTGGGAAACCAGGCAAATTTAAGAGGCTCTCCCGGTGTCGTTAGCGTTTCATTGAAAACCAACTCGACAGTCTCACATTTGGCAATAAGACGTTTTCTTTCAGATTCAGGTAAGTCGGCAATCAGATGATTAAGTGGTTGTTTGTCACGAATAAGCAATATGAAACTCCATTAATTGCTGATAAAACAGCACGGAGATTATCGGTGCCAAGATGGTGTATCACGCTTTATCAGCTGAGCATATGCTTACAATTAGACTCTATCTGTCTGCCAGCACACACAGAGTCAAATGATTTATTTAACGTGATTATTTGCCATCCATTAATCTGTCGGTTTCAATTTTGACAACCCGATAACATTCACAGACTCGGTGTTCCAATCCATCACGATTGAGTACCGTGATTTTTCCCCGAACGTATTTAATCAAACCATCGCGCTGTAAATGCCCAGCAGCTTCTGTGACACCTTCTCGACGCACTCCCAGCATATTAGCGATGAGCTCCTGGGTCATGGTCAGTTCATTGGAAGGTAAACGATCCAGGCTTAACAATAACCAACGGCATAACTGCTGATCTACTGTGTGATGGCGGTTACAAACAGCGGTTTGCGCCATCTGAGTCATCAACGCCTGAGTATAACGCAGCAATAAACGTTGCAATGTCTCTGCCCGGAAAAACTCTGTTTTCAAACGCTGTCCGGTCAGACGATAGGCAGATCCTGCACTTTGGACTACCGCCCAGCTAGAGGTGGTTTCACCGCCCATAAATAAAGAGACACCGACAATGCCCTCTTTGCCAACCACAGCAATCTCTGCTGAAGCACCACTTTCCATCACATGCAATAAGGACACAATTGTTGTCGTGGGAAAATACACATGCTGCATCGGAGTATCTGGAGAGTAAAGCGTTTCGCCCAAAGGCATTTCAACTAACTGTAAATCAGGTAACAGACGTGCAAGTTCGTCCTTTGGCAACGCTGCCAAAAGATTATTCTGACAAGGGTCATGCTCTAGACTCATAAACTCACAACTTTTTGCTCACATAAATGATCTGTTTTGACAGCTTTGACTACCCACATAAATTTGATATGAGTTTGCAAAACAGGAAAAAACAATAGGATTGATCCCTTATTAACGCACAAATCCCCTTTTATTGTTTGTACGGTAACGCACATAAATCATTTCGACATGAAATATTTTATTAAGCAGCTCATTTGTACGAAAACGCACAGACGCAACAGCTTGTTCCATATTATTCTGAAAAAAATGTAATTGGAGAGCATTGCCATCATGCTAAACATAAATTTTGTTGAATATTGTCTATTCGTTATAACGATTCATGCTGATTATGGCCATCCGAATATCGTTCGTGAAATGCCTTGGCATGGGTGATTTCATTAATGAGAACCCTACGCACCCGTTACACAGACAATAATTCAATCTGGCAAATACTGCCTAAGCAACGAGGCGATCAACTTGATTATGAGAACCTGAAAAAACTATGCGATGAATTTCCTCTAGGCATTGTTCTGTGTGATGAAAAGCGTCGTTGTTTATATTCGAATCAGGCTTATGATCTTATTTTGGGTTATACCGACGGTGAAATAATCGATACCGATTGGCGTAAATGCATCTACGCCGAAGATGTATCTTCGTTGGATATCAGCTGGAAGAACGCTGTTCTCAACCATACCGCTCTACAAAATGATATTCGTCTGATCCGTAATGATGGCAGCATGGTCTGGACTCGCCTGCATGTATCATTGCTGGAAGATGGTCAATATCCATTTGCAAGTCTGTTGATGATCGAAGATATCTCGCAACGCAAGGCTCTCGAGTTAGTGTTACAAAAAGTTGAAAACGCGTTATTCGAAGAAAAAGAACGCGCTCAAGTTACCCTCGATTCTATCGGCGATGCCGTTCTGACAACCGATCTTGCCGGAAATGTGACCTATCTTAATCTTGAAGCAGAACATTTGACCGGCTGGGATCGTCAGCAAGCCATTGGTAAACCACTATTTGAAGTATTTAATATCATTGATGGGGAAACCCGAGAAACAGCGCCAAATCCCGCTACAACTGCCATGCAGCAAAACAAAACGGTTGCCCTGGCGAGTGGCAGTATCTTGATTGTTCATGATGGCACTGAGATTGAAATAGAAGACTCGGCAGCGCCTATTCATAATCGTGATAAAGAAGTGACAGGTGCCGTCATCGTTTTTCACGATGTTGCAAAATCTGAAGCCATGATGGAAAAAACCAGCCGGCTGGCATGGTATGACCATCTGACAGGATTGCCCAACCTTGCTTTGTTTAATGAACGCCTGACACAATCGATTGGCATGGCTGAACGACACAATAAACGGGTCGGGTTGCTGTTTTTGGATATGGATGATTTCAAAAAATCCAATGACACATTCGGTCATTTGACAGGTGACTTGTTACTTTCCTCTGTCGCTGACCGTATCACCAATTGTATCCGCAGTACCGACACCGTGTGCCGACGTAGTGGCGATGAGTTTCTGATCTTGTTAGGTGAAATAGAAATGCCTGATGACACCAAACAGGTCTCAAAGCAAATACTTACGGCAATTGCTGAACCTCTAACAATAAATGACAACGAAATAATGCTAGCGGCAAGTATCGGCATCAGCATTTATCCTGATGATGGTACAGATGCCACTAAGTTGACGGAATGCGCTGACAGAGCCATGTATCACGCTAAGAAATCTGGCAAGAATAACTTCTATTATTCCGAACCACACAATCTATCTGGAGAAGTCGAGTCTTAATGTCGTTAGGCATCTACTTTGATTTACCAAACCAGTTTTAAACGACTTTTCTGGAAAAAATTATGAATACAATTTCTAAACGTTTGTTGTTTGTCACGATGTTAACCACCAGCCTGATAAGTGGTGCAGCTCTGCTCACGTTAAGTGGCTGTGCCTCCACATCGACTCAATCTGGCACCGGTGAATATATTGATGACAGTGTGATTACTGCCAAAGTTAAAGCCGCTATTCTTAATGAAGAAACACTTAAAGTGGCCGAGATAAATGTAGAAACATTTAAAGGTGTTGTGCAGTTAAGTGGTTTTGTCAGCTCACAAGCAGACATCAATCGTGCTGTGGTTATCACCCGCAGTGTGGCTGGCGTAAAATCTGTTAAAAACGATATGCGGGTTAAATAAATCCGTTTTATTTGAGAACCTGTTCCAAATTAAAAAAGCCCTGCCAGCAATGACAGGGCTTTTTTGTTATGAACTGCTATATTTACCAGCGCATGCCGGTCGCCCAACTAAACCAAATTGCCGCCGGAATCATGCTCAATATCGTGACAGGGATCCCTACCCGCATAAAATCGATAAAGCCGAGTTTTATTCCCTGACTGGCTGCACGTTCAGCCACAATGATATTGGCCAGACTGCCGGTTAATAACAAGTTGCCTGCCAGCGTTGAAAACAGCGCCAGACCTTGCAAAGTCACTACCGACAAGTCTTCTGTCACCCCCAACAGCAACATCACTGCAGGCACATTGCCAATAGTGTTGCTGGCAATTAACGAAAATGGAATGAGCACTGCCAATCTATCCGGTAACCAACCCTGTGTTTCCAAATAACTTACTGCCGAGCCGGTCATCGGTAACGCACTGAAGGTCGCTGTCACTACAAATAACGAAGCGATTAACACCAATAACGGCAGATCCACCTCGCGGAGCAAGCGATCAGTTTTAATCACCCGCCCCAATAACAAGACCAGCACTACACCAAGCGCTATCTGATAACGGTGCTCAGAAAATAACACCAGCAGCACGATTAATATCACGGTGGCTAATAAGCTTTTGATAAACAGCCAGCGATCAGCGGAATGGCTATCTTCCCAGTAACGAATCATCGTGGCCTGCTGCAACTGATGCCGCCACACCCATGAAACCACGAAATAGACAACGGCTAAGGCAATGATGACCGGCACAATGGTCAGCAGAAAATACGCCTGGATAGATAAGCCGCCAACACTGCCAATCAGAATATTTTGCGGATTGCCTATCAGACTGACTGCCGATCCGGCATTGGCTGCACCAGCCAGTGCCAATAAATAAGGACGTGGGTCCAAACCCTGACGGATCAATGCCATGCATAAGACTGGAGTAAACGCGAAGACCACGATGTCGTTGACCAATACCATCGACAGCACACCACTGCTGATCACCACGCCAGCTAATAACAATCTGGGTCTGTCGGCTCGATAACTCAGCCATTGGCTCAAGACATTAAAGCTATTGGCAGCAGCAAAATGAGCTCCCAGTAACATTAAAACAAACAGCATTAATAACGTCGGAAACTCGATGACCTCAGGAAGCGCTTCTACTTCAACCGACCCCACGGCGAGTAAAACAAACGCCCCCGCCATCGCTATACCGGTACGATCGGCACTGAGTCCGGGCAGTTTGCCAACAGCCATTGTGTAATACACCACGATAAAAACGATTAACACCAAGATATCTGGCAATGGCATTCATTTTCCTTTGTGCAGCTGTCAGTTGATTTTAAGTGAGTTGGCCCGCTTTAATCGCTTATGAGCCCGTACAACAATCTTAAGAGAAAAACATTCTATTCGCAGCCTTGATAAGCTGCCACAAATAAAAAAGCCCCGTCATTTCTGACAGGGCTTTTGGTTTCGGTCTTTTGGTTTCGGGTAATTAATCTTTACCGACCTGATTACCAATGACGCCACCTACAGCGGCACCACCAACAGTACCAACAGCACTACCACCGGTTAAGATGGCTCCACCAACAGCACCAATACCGGCGCCGGCAGCTGTGTTTTTATCGCGGCTCGACATATTGCCGCAGCCCGCTGTTACCAGCATGGCGGTTGCTAAAAGAGCGATAAGTGATGTTTGACGAATAATGTTCATAATAGTTATCTCTAGGTTCGGCCAAAACATATCTGGCGCGATACTCTCAGCATACTCGCCTTTGGTGATCTGCATGTGTTTAGTTTTTTTACAGTTTTGATAAAAAAGTTTTTAAAATCTTTTACTTAGCTGACTGAAAGCAAGTCCCGCCAGTTTGTTGTATAACCCGGACTTTTATGTTCCTGCTTCATCTTCCACGGGCGAGCGAATCCCTGATTGGCCAATCGCAACGTTTCCCTTCCCATGCTGTGATTAATCCCATCCATCAATGCCATTAATTGATCAGATTTTATGCTCTCATTTTCTGCAGCAAACATATCAGGTTGATAGCCGCTCTTGGATTGAATTGCCGTGAGTATCACACCCGCTTTGGCGTAGTAATAACCAGGGCGATATATTTGTTTCAAAGCAATCAATGCATTTTTTGCCAATACCCGTGTGTCATCCGACGGGTTCGGCAAAGCCACTGTGAAACTGTTGCTGTAAAAATCTTTCCCCGTGCGATAACGGCTGGTGTGAATATAGACCTGTACCATGCCCGCTAATGATTGTTGGTGCCTCAATTTCACAGCTGCCCGGCTGATATAAAAGCTGACCGCTTCGGTGAGGCTTTGTAGATCTGTCACGGGAATACCAAAGCTGCGGGAGTTGAGGATCTGTTTTTTAGCAAGGCCCGGCTCTTCCAGTTCAATACAGGCAATACCGTTAAGCTCTCGGATAGTTTTTTCCATCACTACGCTGTAGATACGGCGCAGCGTATCTGGATTGGCCTGCTTTAAATCCAGTGCAGTGTTAATGCGATGATTCTGTTTTAATTTGGCGGCCAGTTTACGTCCAATGCCCCATACGTCGCCTACATCCAACTGATCCAGCAAACGATTAAGCTGGGCTGGCGTTAGCTGATTAAAATCACATACGCCATCAAACTCAGCCCGTTTTTTTGCACAATGATTTGCCAACTTCGCTAGTGTTTTACTGGCACCGATGCCAACACTGACCGGCAATCCGGTACATTGCCCGACACGACTACGGATTTGCTGTCCGTGCTGTAATAAATCCAGATGTTGAAAACTACTCAGATCCAGAAAACATTCATCAATCGAATAGATCTCCTGATCGGGCGAAAACTGCTTGAGGATCCGCATCACCCGATTGCTCATATCTGCATATAAAGCATAATTGGAAGACAAAGCAGTGATGTGATTCTGTTTAGCAAAGTCCTGGAACTTGAACCAGGATGCGCCCATTGGAATATCCTCTTTGGCTTCATTGCTTCTTGAAATGACACAGCCATCATTATTGCTGAGCACCACCACCGGTTTACCGGCCAGTTTCGGATTAAACACCCGCTCGCAGGACACATAGAAATTATTCACGTCAATCAGTGCAATACTGCGTGACATGCTATTTAAACCGTCGAAACGAGCCGGTAACTACACCCCAGATTTCAAACTGCATACCCTCTTTAATTTCGATTGGCTGATATTCGCCAGAATTATTGGCAGGTAATAATCGAGGGGTTCCCTGCTTGGTTTTTGCCAGCAGTTTGATGGTAAATTCACCGTCGACTACTGCTAATACAATATCGCCGACACTGGCATTTTTAGAGCGATCCACTACTGCTTTATCACCCGGTAATAACCCGCTATCAATCATTGAATAGCCTTGGATGGTGACAAAAAAAGTCGCCTCTTCGTCATCAATCAAAAACTCATTGGGATCCAGTCGTTTTTCAACATGCTCATCGGCAGGTGATGGAAATCCTGCTGCTACTTTAGAACTGAACAATGGCCAGCTGCGTTTAGCTGGTGAAATGGTTGGGCGTTCAAATACAGTTGGCTGGTCGACCAGATGTGTAGATTGGTTATGGGTGGATTGATTACGTCGATAGGCCTTCAAAAAATCAGCAATTACTGGCTTTTGACTTTCAGGGATCCGCATCACGGCGGTCGGCTCTTTAATTACAGTACCTTTTTTGCGTCCTGCACCAGCGCGGCGACCGCCATGAGTATTTGAGCGAATTGTCATAAATCACTTGATTAATTGAAACAGTTAATCAAGTGTACGAATCGCCTCCCTAACAGGCAAGGAAAAATTCACTATCCAAATAACACCAAACTCCAGACAAGGCCAATCAATACGATGATAAAAATCGATGCACCGATTTTATGTTCTTCAAACAGGTTTTGCGCCTGATTGCCAAACAGACATACCAATAAACCGAGACCAAAATAACGCAGACCACGAGAGATGGTCGTCGCCAACATGTACAGCAAAAATGCATAACCAGTCGCCCCGGCCGCCAGCATGGCAATCTGAAATGGGATCGGTGTAATACCCACACTCAACACATACCAGAAACCATGCAGATGAATCTGCTGGCGAATGGATTCAAACTGCTCTGGCGTCGAAAACATGGCGATCAATTGTTGTCCGAGCAGATCAAACACAAAATAGCCGATGGCATATCCAAATGCCGCTCCAACCATACATCCCAATAACGCCATAGCACTGATGGCCCACAGCATTTCCCGACGAGCCTGCATTAATGGGATCAGGATTGTTTCCAGTGGGATCGGTACAATCAGCGACTCCATAAACGAAGCAAACGCCACGCCCCACAACATATGCTTTGAATTCACTAAACGCGAACCCAGCTGTCTGAATTTTTCCAAGTGAACTGATTTCCCTGTATTGAGAAGGATAATCCTCAGTCAAACTCATCCATCTGTAAATAACCTGGGTTTAGTCAGAAAGTCATAAAATCCATGATGGTTTTTATAACGCAAACAATGCCTGCTCTCATTAGAAATGGGCTATCGTGGACAATCCAGCACTGTCGGCTGACCATGTGATTGAAAACACCAGCCAACAATATTTACTTAAATAACAAAATATTACATACACATTCAATAATTCATCACAGAATTCAGCGAGTTAAAAAATAAAGCTTTTTTAAGTTGAACAGCATGCCTCCTGTTGTTAGGATGGAATCAACTTATTGGCATTCGCCAAATTTCTAAGTTGTCCCACCTCTGCGTTTTTTCAGACCCAAACCTAATCACTTACGCTTTAGGAGAAGTCATGACCGATAGACTCACCATAGAATCATTATCTGAATTAGCCGCATCTCATGATGCCCCGTGTTTATCTTTGTACCAGCCTACTCATCGTTCCATGCCGGATAACCAGCAGGACCCTATCCGTTTTCGTAATTTACTGAAAGTGCTGGATAAATCATTACAACAACAATACTCCTCGGCTGAAATCAAAAAATTACTTGAGCCGTTCGAAAAACTGGCACGCGATCCCTTATTCTGGAACTACACGCAAGATGGTTTGGCCGTGTTTGCTGCACCGGGTTTTTTCCGTGTTTATTTGTTGCAACAAACCATGCCTGAACAGGCAATTGCAGCAGACAGCTTTCATATCAAACCGTTACGCCGTTTTCTGCAAGCAGTTGATCGCTATCAGGTATTAGCCCTTAGTCGTGACAAATTCCGTCTGTTTGAGGGTAATCGCGATACGCTGGATGAAATCGAAATTGCTGACGATATTCCACAAACCATCGCTGAAGCATTGGGAGATGATTTAACCGATCCCCGTCATTCGGTTTCGTCTTATGGTGGTGTCGGAGGAGCGAAAGGCGCGATGCATCATGGTCATGGTGGCAGGAAAGACACTCTGGATCTGGATGATGAACGTTTTTTCCGCTTTGTGGATAGACAGGTACACGAGCATTTTTCAAAAAAATCACAACTGCCATTGATCCTGGCATCGGTAAAAGAGCATCACCATTTATTCCATAAAGTCAGTCATAACTCCTATCTGATGGAAGAAGGTCTGGCCGCCAATCCCGAAGGCTTTACGTTGGATGAGTTACGTCAACGGATCTGGGAAATTGTCGAACCACAGCATCTGGCACGCCAAGCCGCTTTAGCTGAAGCCTTTTCCGAAGCCAAAGCACATCAATTGGGTCATGATGATTTACAGCAAGTTGCTGCTGCCGCAGCTATTGGACGCGTAGATACCCTGATGATTGAAGAAGGTCATCATATTGAAGGGCGGCTGGATCCTGAAACAGGCCAAGTGGAAACGGCCAAACTCAGTCATCCTGAAGTCGATGATGTATTAGACGATCTGGGTGAATTAGTCGAAAAAATGGGTGGCGAAGTGTGGATCCTGTCACCAGAACAAATGCCGGGTAAAACTGGTGTTGCCGCTATTTATCGGCATTAAACATCTATTTCCATTTCAACAAACTCTGTTGCCTTACTTAGGCAGCAGAGTTTGATTTGATTCAACTAAGTGGATATTCGTGCTCAACATAAAACTGTTGATAGACGATCTCAATCCGTAACCTGTCACCGGCTTCGATAAACTGCAATGGCTGACTGACATCGGCAATCCATTGTTGTGCCTGTTCGGCTTTAATAAAACTGCAGATATCACCTACTGGCCAGTGAAAATACACTTCACGCTGTTTTTTTTCCGCTAACACCGCGGCATCAGTCGTGTCTGGAAGCGGTATATAAGAGCTGAAAACCTCCAAACCTACCTGCTGCTCTGCATCATTGGCGGCATATTCCAGTGAAACATCCCAGCCTCGCACCAAACCATTATCAGCATCCCCCCGTTCGATGCTGAAACCATACATCGCCAGAATATCCTCATCAATTTCAGGCAGTTTTTTCAGTGCATCCTGCACCGCTTTAATTGCTGATTTATCTTCATCTGATAAATTTTCCAGCGTAAGCAACCAATCGCCTAAGTTGATGGCGGCCTGAATAATGGGTGGATGAGTTTTGTCGAGCAGAATATGTGGCATATGTTTGGACTATCAATAATTAAAGCCGAAACATAATATCAAACTGGGTTGAATAACCCCATTTATGCTTCCCAAGCAGGAGGATGTGAACGAGTCAAAGATGTGCTTACGTTAAGTACGGCTCCACACAGGAAAATATGGAATTTTGGCTGTTTCGAGACAATAAAAAACTGTTACCGACAGGTGCGCTATCGGTAACAGTCATGGAATTTGTTTTTATTTATCTGATGTTTCTTTGCAGAAAATCGCGTCAGTTGGTTTCGTTTGATTTTGCTGACTATCCACAATGGTAGTCGTCAAATTATCTACTTTTTTGTGCTCAAGTTCTTTATTTTCAGCTACGGCGACACTGACGGAACTGGCAAGGCTTAATGCACTTATCGAGAGAAATGTCTTTAATCTGTTCATAGGATGACTCCTTTAAATTCGGGACGAAAGCTAAATCAATAGCTACGATTCCGTTATAGCCCCATGAAACTGAACACCTGCTGAACAAATTCAAAAATGCTTTATTCTTTACGTTCTTTTTCCTTAGCCGATTGTGGAAACAAAATTTGATTAAATTAATCCGCTTCCGCGCTCAACAAATGTTGCTTCCAAACTCATTCAGATTGGAAAATCACTGGGTAAACCTAATTTAAGATCTAGTCCATAACCGGCTTGCTTTAGGTTAAAGGACATCAAACAAGTTATCTTTATCATGATTTATGCGTTATCGTCATGTTAGATGAATGTTTGCTTAATAAAGCTGTCATTACTGTATAGCGATTTTATTTCACCCAATGGAGGTTACATGCAAATTCAAGTTAATACCGATCGTCACATCCCTGGCGATGACACCCTCACAGACTCTATTCGTGAAGAACTACAGAATTCGCTAAAACGGTTTGACGACCATATCACCCGTGTTGAAGTACATCTAAGCGATCAAAACAGTGAAAACCGTGGTGGTGCTGATGATATCCGTTGCCTGATTGAAGCTCGAATCGAAGGCCGCCAACCCAGTGTAGTCACCCATGATGCAGCTACCATCAAACAAGCATTTACCGGCGCGACAGATAAATTAACCCGCTTATTGACCTCAACTATTGAACGTATGCAAGCTAGATAAAAACTCGTCGACAATCAAAAATTAAAAAGGCCAAGCAAAGCGATTTGTTTGGCCTTTTTTGATCACATCAGGACATGTTTCAAGTAAAGTCTTCAATACTATTTGGATGAGGTCTGCACATGGAGTCAATCAGCGTCGCGTTTTCAGTTTTTCTCAGTGCCATCACGGGCGGAATGCAATTACATGTTTCCGATGTGTTAGGTGGAGATTTGCAGACACAAATTATTGAATATCAAGCTCATAAAATCGATTATCACTATCAATTCTGGAAAATTAAACCCGCCTCAGTTTGCGCGATGACAAAACATGAACTAGTCTCTGACTATTCCCAATGCACAATTGCCGCCAAGTCATTTTTTACTGAAACCTGCTCGCATCTCACCAACAACAAGCGCAATCACTGGAAACATACAAAACTGGAAAATATGTACTGCTCAGCCGCTGTCAGTTATGAACCGACCATTGCACAAATATCCATCCCAACTGCCAGAGAAGCAGAGCTGCTGGACGCTCAACAAGCCTGTTCCATGCTCACATTGCAAGCCAGACAAACCAGAAGCCCACAACACGCTACTCAACGAGATAAAGCGTGTGCGGAATATAAAGCACTTTCTGCCGCAGAAAAATAAAACGCACCATCGTTCCCACGCAGGAGCATGGGAACGAGCCTTGAGCCATATCTAAGGACTAGCTTCAAGTCAGTTCTGGTTCCCACGGTCCTCCGAGGGAAACCCGATTATCTTTACAGTGAGTTAGCTTTATCCTTATTTGCTGACAACACTTCCCGCGTAAACGAGCATTTCTCATCACCTCGCTTACTAAAGTTAGTACACCCCAGAAACGGCTGATGCGTTTTGGAATTGAACCGCTGTTTTAGCATGCCCGTTTCACAGGCAGGACAACGCTCTGCTTTAAAGCCACATTCAGGTGATGCACATAAATAGTGTGTTTCATTCATCACTAAGGGTGCATTACTGCATTCCGGACATGTTTTCACGATGGTCGGACAATAGTTTTTCCCCAGCGAACATGCATAGAACAAACCATACTGACCTTCAATCGGCACCAGTTGGCCTTCCAGACAGCTTGGGCAACGTACCTCTTCAAAATAGTGATTCTGTAAGGCAGCTAAAGACACACTGACATCCTTACTGAAGTCTTTGAGTTCTTTAATAAAGCTAGATTCCGAACCCAATTGCGTCTGAATAAAAACGGTATTTTTAGCCCGACTTAACGCCACATAAAACAAACGTCGCTCTTCGGCATGTTGGAAATCTTCCAGCGAAGGTAAAAGAACCTCCAGCATCGGATCAGTTTGCACCTCAGAGGGAAATCCATATTTACCTTTAACAACATCCAAAATGATCACAAAATCGGCTTGTTTTCCCTTGGCTGAATGCACCGACATGCCTGAAAAAACCAGATTCCGGTGCTGTGACTTATAGAGCTTTAAAGGCGGTAATGAATTTTTAAAGCGAGCTAAAAACATCACCGAAGCGGTTTGCCCATTCAGCTGATTCTGTATTTGTGCCAATGCCTGCTCAATCGCTGATTCTTTAGCTGCGGTGATGATATGGACTTCACGTTGATCGCTTTTTGTGTGCGTCTTGAGCCGTTTGGCAATCTGATGAGGATTCTTTTGCACAAAACTGGAAGCCACAGTTTCAATGCGATCATTAAAACGAAAAGTTTTATCCAGCGATAAAATTTCAGCCTCCCCGAAAAACTGCTCAAACTGCGTGGTAAGCCTGACATCACTGCCAGTAAAACGGTAAATCGCCTGCCAGTCATCACCGACGCCCATCAAACCACAGCCAGGGTTCGCCGATCGGATCGATTTAATAAAAGACGCCCGAATCGGCGATATGTCCTGAAACTCATCAACTAATAGATACTTCAACCGAAAAGATTGTTTGGTGTGTGCATGAAAATAGTCCTGCTGAGCATGAAACGTGGCCCGACTGATCATGTCAGCAAAATCGATAGTACCGTTAGCATGCAGAACCGCTTCGTAACGTTCATATACCCAGTTGAACAATTTTTGAAATAAGGCCCAACGAGTCTGATTATATGGGCTCATCTTTTTTATCTGTTTGGTATCAACACCCATTTCAGACGCTTTGAACAAACTTAAAAACTGTGCCATCAGTTTTGAAAACCCGGTATCCAATTTCAATTTGGCAAGCTGAGCGAAAAACTGGTCATAGGCAAGCGGTTGAATAACGTTTTCCAGTGCGATTTGGTTTTGCTGGCAATGTTTAACAATCATGGTATCCAACACCTTGGGGATGCCGCCCACCAGTTTCGATTGCCAACTATAGGTTTCCCATAAAGTTGTACCGTTTTTCTCGTGAGCATCACGTTTCCATTGCATTTCTTTTTGATACTTTTCAGCATCAATGCCTTCCCGCGTCTGACCATTTTTATCAACCCCGAAATGCTCTAAAAACACATTCAAATCGGTCAGATAAAAATCTGGTTGATAGGCTTTTCGACCCGCTTCACTGTCAGCAGAACGATAAGTTGGCTCATATTCAAACGCGATACCGTTGCTGTAAAGATAATTGGCGATTTCCAGCTCTTCAAAGCTTTTCACTAAAACACCAGATAACGATCTGATTTCATTATCTTTTACATATTTCAGATACTGACCATAGGTTTTAGACGCGATATTATCTGGCTGCGGATAAAAATAACTGCCAAAGAAACGTTTCAGATCATCGCGGATACCCTCTGTTTTTAACAATTCAGCAATCTGAATATCCACAAACTTCTGATATTCACGTTCATCCGTTGCCAGTACACTCACCGTCGTCGCCCCTTCACAGAAACTGACGATTTGTCTGCCAGCCTGATGAAAAGTACTGACTTTTAATCCTGTTAGAACTGCATACTCATCGGCTCTTTGTTGCAATTCATCACGGGCATCACTACCAAATGCCAGCATTAAAATCTCTTCAGGTTTGGCCAAACCATTGGCAACCAGATAGTTGGCTTTAGCGACCATCGTACTGGTTTTACCGGTTCCAGCGCCGGCAATTACCAGTACTGCATCTTCATCCGTGACACAGGCCAAACGTTGATTATCGGTTAGGGGATGGGCCTCAAGTTGATCAAAAAGCTGTTGATTCTGACCCAATTGCCATTGGCACCAACCATTATTGAAACGCTGCTGAAAATCATTGGTATGAAACAGAAATTCATATAACTGGCCATCCACCGCTGCACGATTCAATCCCAGTTCATCAAACGCCTGCAGATGTGAGAAATCCGGTTTATAGATCTGATACTTTTCTAAGAGAATGTTGATATGGGATGCACGAAAATAACGCTGATGGTTTTTGATATCGCGTCTAAATAAAGCTTCCGCCTCAGCCAGACGCTGATAGATAGGTAAATATTCCGCTTTCCAGAACTCCAGCCGTTGTTGCAATGCTGAGGTTAAAAAATCGTGTAAACCATGCTGTCTTAAAAAACTGAACTGTTTTTCACCCCATTCGAGAATAATCAACAAGCCCGTTTCACGAAGTGAACAGCTCTGATCAGGCTCAGGAAAATTAAAATGTCTTTGGTTTACCGTCAGACCAACATGCGAGAGCTCAAGACGAAATTTTCCGGTAAGCCATTGCCAGTGAGAGATTGGAAATAGATGAATATTCAAAGTTGATTTAGTTTTGCTGTGTATATTTTGCGTTGAAAATAATTGCAAAATCATTCACTAGCTTTGCAACATCAAGAATAGAATCAGTTTCCGAAAATTCGATCACTGGCGTCATCACAGTCTGAAAATCAGCTATCGGCATCCTTACGCTCTCTTTTATGCAGCTGGCAAGGATAACAAATACGAGTGATAAGCGTGACAATCGATGTGTTCATTAGTGGGTTGATTCAGCACATGGAATGAATCTCATGAGCTTGTTAATCGGTGGTCTTTGGATGAGATTGTTCTGTCCCCAGCCTGAGTTAAGTATTTTCGAATTACGTTAAAGAAACAGGTTATTATGTTTTTCACTAGGCCACCGGTATGCTTGCGACTAAACTTTTACTCTAATTCCAATTAAAACCTAGGCAGCATAATGAATAAGAAGTTACTTTTAGCTATCGGATTAATCCCGCTCGTTATCATTTTGGCAATTGTTTTAAATAATCGAAATGAGCCATCAACCTCAACTGACAGTGGTCAGCAGTTATCAGACGAGCAATCTATTGAAGAAGGCTTTATGGAAGCTGAGGTATTCATTAATGCACAGGCACCGATCAAAATTGATGATCAAACCCGATTGGAAAAAGCGTTGGCGGGCCCCGGCGATATGATCACCTATTTTTATACCTTGACCACGGTGACGATAGAAGAAGTGGATTCGGCTGCTGTGCTTGAGAATATCAAGCCAAAATTACTCTCGAATCTTTGCAATAATGCGGAAATGCAACCAGTTCTGCAGGCCGGTGCAAAAATTGTTTATGTATATTCAGACAAGAACAGTGAAGATGTTGGTCGTATTGAGGTAGTGGCTGCTGATTGTCAGGCGTTAAGCTGAGTTCACAGAGTCACGCAATTGACTGCTTTTGCAGCATGTCCATATCGCGTTTGGGTGGATGGCCAAACATTCGTCCGTATTCACGACTGAATTGTGATGCACTCTCATAACCAACCCGGTAAGCAGTACTGGCGGCATCTTGCATCTCGGCTAACATGATTTTTCGTGCTTCAAGCAATCTGTATCGCTTTTGATATTGCAACGGACTCATCGCCGTAACTGCTTTGAAATGGCTATGAAATGACGAAACACTCATGCCAACGTGGCTCGCCAGCTCCTCTATCTTGATCGGTTTGTTGTAATCCGCTTTTAAAACTTGAATCGCGGCTGAAATGCGTTGCATATGACTACCGGTTTGAGCCATCTGAGCAATTGCTTCGCCATATTGTCCTTTGAGCAGTCGGTAATAAATTTCGCGTTTAATCATGGGTGCCAGCAATGCAATATCCTGCGGTGCATCTAATAAACGGGCAAGACGTAATACACCATCCCCTAATGATTCATCCACATCCCCAACAAAAATACCGCGCTGGCTTGGCGCTTTATTATTAACCGGTAGACGTGCCTGCACGATCAATTCAGCAAGTTGATGCAAATCCAACTCAATCTGCAGACACAGATATGGCTTGTCTTTACTCCCCTCGATCACCTGACCAATTACCGGCAAATCTACAGAGGCCACCAGATATTCAGAAGGCTGGTATTGATAGATTTCATCTTCCAGAAGCACACGCTTTTTGCCCTGCACAATAACGCATAGGGATGGGGTGTAAACGCTCGGTAACCGATCATTAATTTCCGTCAGTCGGATGCAGTTAACACCGGGGATCGCTGTACTTTGAATACCTTCTTCCGTAGAGAATTTATCAATTAACTGGGCAAGTTCTGTGCGCTGATGATCATTCATTTTCTATATATCCCAGAGGGTTAGTTAACCTGATTATAAAAGCATAAGTCGCTTGAAATATAGTCAGTTGTAGAAATAGGCAATCATGTTGTAGCTCTGTGTATCCAACTATTTCTAATGCATCTCTACCATTTGCACAGTCACTTAAGACACAACAAATGGAGATAACGGATGAAGAATATAGAAAATAAAGTGGTATTAATCACCGGTGCCAGCAGTGGTATTGGCGAAGCCACCGCCAAAGTACTTGCTCAGAATGGCGCCATTGTTGTGCTTGGGGCACGTCGTACCGATCGGCTTGAAACCATTGTCAGTGAAATTCAACAAGCTGGTGGACAAGCGGCCTATCGTAAGCTGGATGTAGCAAATGCCAATGAGGTTAACGAGTTTGTGGCCTTTGCCAAAGACATCTTTGGTCGTGTTGATGTGATGTTTAATAACGCAGGCATTATGCCGTTGGCACCGATGCGTGCGTTAAAAACGGACGAATGGAACAACATCATCAATATCAATATTAAAGGTGTGTTGAATGGTATCGCAGCGGTATTACCCGTTATGGACGAGCAAGGCCATGGGCATATTATTAACACGGCTTCCACTGGTGCCCAGGCAGTTGCATCCTCTTGTGCTGTTTACTGTGCCAGTAAATATGCTGTTCGAGCGATCAGCGAAGGCTTGCGTCAGGAATCCAATAATCTGCGAGTCACTGTCCTCTCCCCTGGCGTCACCACTACCGAATTGGGCCATGATATTACGGATGAAACTGCAGCTGGTTTAGTTGCGCAGTTACGTACCATGTCACTGAACGCAGAAGCAGTGGCCAATGCCGTGCTTTATGTTGTTTCGCAACCCGATGAAGTCGATGTAAGCGAGTTGATTATCCGCAGTGTGACTAGTCATGGTCATGCTTTCTAACCCACTATCAATTTGATTTATCAGGAGTTTAATAATGACAAAAATTGTACTTATCACTGGTGCCAGCCGTGGGCTTGGCAAAAATATGGCTTTGCATCTGGCAGATCAAGGTCGTGACATTATTGTTACCTACTATGCCAATAAGCAAGAAGCAGACACGGTGTTAAAAGCCATCGAAGCGAAAGGAAGAAAAGCGGTTGCATTACAACTAGATGTCAGAAATTCAGAAAGTTTTTCTGGTTTTGGCAATAAGGTTAAAGAGGCATTGCAATCAACTTGGCATTAAACACAGTTTGATTATCTAATTAACAATGCAGGCACAGGTGTTTACAAAACCTTTGTAGAAACCACTGAAGCCGATTTTGATCAAATGAGCAAAGAACATATCAAAGGGCCGTTTTTCCTAACCCAAAAACTGTTGCCATTGATCAAAGACGGCGGCCGAATTTTGAATGTATCATCAGGCTTAACCCGATTGGCTTACCCCGGATTTGTGGCATATGCAATTATGAAAGCTGCGGTTGAATTACTTACGCTCTATCTGGCTAAAGAACTCGGTGAGCGCCGTATTGCGGTCAATACTATTGCACCAGGCGCTATTGAAACTGATTTTGGTGGCGGTATGGTCCGTGATAACAAAGAAGTTAATGATCAGATTGCCCAGCTTACCGCTCTGGGCCGAGTTGGTCAGCCAGATGATATCGGTGGTGCAGTGGCGGCAATCTTATCTGATGAAGCTGGCTGGATTAATGCACAACGTATTGAAGCATCAGGTGGTCAGGGTATTTAATTAGATAAGCAGACAGGCAGTTCAGATTACCGAACTGTCTGATTGACCAATTAATTTAAGTTTTGAATAGAAACAAGAACAAACACCGCTGTAATTTGCCTATAGTGTTTATAAAAACATCCAAGCTAATAAGCAAAGAGGCCAAATCCCATGAAAGATTACAAAAAAACGCCAACAGCCGTTGAACAACTCACCCCGGAACAACATTACGTCACCCAACAATGTGGCACCGAACCGCCATTTGATAATGCCTATTGGGATAATCACGAAGCTGGACTTTATGTGGATGTCGTTTCTGGGGAGCCTTTATTTGCATCGGTTGATAAATTTGATAGTGGCACCGGCTGGCCAAGTTTTACCCGTCCGGTACAAAGCGAAAATGTAAGTGAAAACTTCGATGACAACCTGGGCATGCGCCGTGTTGAAGTACGCTCTGTGCATGGTGACAGCCATCTTGGCCATGTATTCCCCGATGGTCCCGAAGAAGCCGGTGGTATGCGTTATTGCATCAACTCAGCTTCATTGCGATTTATTCCGGTAGATGATCTTGATATTGAAGGTTATGGCGAATTTAAAAAGCTGTTTTCTGAAGCATTTGGAGAAGCTAAATGAGCGAGACAAATACCGAACGCGCCGTACTGGCCGGTGGTTGCTTCTGGGGTATGCAGGATTTAATTCGTAAATTACCCGGTGTTATCTCCTCACGAGTTGGCTATACCGGCGGGGATATTCCGAATGCCACTTATCCAAATCATGGCACCCATGCTGAAGGCATTGAAATCATCTTCAATCCTCAGCAGATTACTTATCGGCAGTTACTGGAGTTTTTCTTCCAGATCCATGATCCAACCACACCCAATCAACAAGGCAATGATCGTGGCTTGAGTTATCGTTCAGCCATTTATTACACCAGCGATGAACAGGCAGAAATTGCGCGTCAGACTATTGAAGATATCAATCAATCAGGAATATGGCCCGGCAAAGTCGTTACTGAAGTTGAACCCGTAAGTGATTTCTGGGAAGCCGAACCCGAACACCAGGATTATCTGCAACATTATCCAACTGGCTACACCTGTCATTACATCCGGCCGGATTGGAAGTTGCCGAAAAGCTGATTTGCATTCCCACGCAGGAACGTGGGAACGAGATTCAACTCTTTTGATACTCAGCCAGTCCTTCTACTGTTCTGGCGCTACTGCTCATCCGTAATTCTGGTTCCCACGGTCCCCCGTGGGAACCTCAGTCAGTTATACCAGTATCACCATTCATGGCAAATCTCCAACAGACCATCCATTCCTGCATAATTTCTTGCACTGGAATAGCGCCAATGAATAGCTTCATCCACGTAGCCCCGTTTGACCGGGTTATGATGAATATAATCAATTTTTTGACGCATCATTGCCTCGCCCTGTATCAGTTCTGGATGAACACCTTCCTGCCAGAACTGATGGGCCCGATCGTTTTTGTGAGCTTTTTTATGGGAATCCAACTCTTTCAGAATGGTATGAATCCTATTAGCTTGAAGGTAGCTAATTAAACGACGCGCAGTAAAAGATTTAAATCGTGCGATATCTTTATCTAGTTGCTTGCTTTGGGCAATAAGATGCAGGTGATTTTCAAGAATTACGTAGGCATATATATTCATCCCCTCATTCATCATGAATCGAAAAGAGTCGAATAAAATATTGACGGTGTCTGGGCGGGTGAAAACGGGTATCCAATTTAATACCGTTAAGGTCATAAAGTGTGGTTGGATTGGATCGGTAAATATATAGCGGCTTCGGCCCATGCCTCATAATCCTTTACGTAGCATTGCTGAAGCTAAAGCATAGCACACCGGCATTCCCACGCGGGAGCGTGGGAACGAGGAATAACGTTTAATTTTGAGTAATTTTCACGCACAAAAAAACCACCCAAAGGTGGTTTATTTTGTTTTGGTGGAGGCGGCGGGAATCGAACCCGCGTCCGCAAATCCTCTGCCTTCAGCTCTACATGCTTATTTCATCTATTAATTTAACTACTAGCTACCCGATGAACAGGGAAAACTAGAAGCGATCTTGTTAAGTTTTAGTCTATCAGTACCAAGCATACGTCAAGACGGTCTTGTGAGAGTCGACGCCCGATACCAGACGCACAAGCACGGCTCTGGTCGAACGGCATTCACTGGTTATTAAGCAGCTAGTGCGTAG
>NZ_JAUSCC010000003.1 GCF_030651745.1 Methylophaga sp. | reverse complement strand
GGCCAGGTTTTACTGACCGCCAGTAATTTAACGGATCCTTCAGGGCGGTTGGCACGTTGTTCTGCCAATTTGATGAAGTTCATCACAGATTGCAGGCGGGTTTTTGAATTTGTCATGTTGCAAGCCAGTCAGGAGCGCGCTACCTTTAGCGGTATTCGCTATGTTGTCAGGGACAGGTAGCTGTCGTTATTGAATAAGGAATGTGCATGGATATTACTGAATTGCTGACCTTTAGTGCAAAAAACAATGCGTCGGATTTGCACATTTCTGCCGGTGAACCCCCGATGATTCGCGTTGATGGTGATATTAAACGCATTAATTTGCCAGCCATGGATCATAAAGAAGTCCATGCCATGGTCTATGACATCATGAATGATCGCCAGCGTAAGGATTTTGAAGAATTTCTGGAAGCTGACTTTTCGTTTGAGATCCCCAATCTGGCACGCTTCCGGGTCAATGTTTTTAATCAGAATCGCGGCGCGGCGGCTGTTTTCCGGACCATTCCTTCAACTGTTCTGACACTGGAAGAATTGGGTGCACCGGAAATTTTCAAACAGATTTCCGACAATAATCGCGGTATTGTTTTGGTGACCGGTCCAACTGGCTCAGGTAAGTCGACAACATTGGCGGCAATGATCAATTACCGTAATGAAAAAGATAATGAACATATTCTGACTATTGAAGACCCAATTGAATTTGTTCATCGCAGTAAGAAGTGTCTGATTAATCAGCGTGAAGTGCATCGCGACACGCACGGTTTCAGTGAAGCGTTACGCAGTGCATTACGTGAAGATCCGGATATTATTCTGGTCGGTGAATTACGTGATCTGGAAACCATTCGTTTGGCTCTGACGGCCGCAGAAACCGGTCACTTGGTGTTTGGTACGCTGCATACCTCTTCGGCAGCAAAAACCATTGACCGTATTATCGACGTGTTCCCGGCCGCTGAAAAAGACATGGTACGTTCGATGTTGTCAGAATCATTACGCGCAGTTATTTCACAAACCTTATTGAAAAAAGTGGGCGGGGGCCGGATCGCCGCGCATGAAATCATGATCGGCACGCCAGCCATCCGCAATCTGATTCGAGAAGACAAGGTGCCACAGATGTATTCTTCGATTCAAACCGGCGGGGCGTTGGGCATGCAGACGTTGGATCAATGTTTACAGGATCTGCTGCGTCGGCAACAAATCACTAAGCATGAAGCCTTACCACGCGCCGTTAATAAGGATTTGTTCCGTTAGGAGAACATGATGGAAATTGTCACAATTCTTAAGGCAGCGGTAAAACACGAAGCCTCGGATATTTTTATTACCTCCGGTCGTCCGCCAACATTAAAAGTAAACGGCCGAATGGCCACGCTGTCTCAGGAACCGTTATCTGAGGAAACCGCTCGTGAATTGGTATTGAGTACCATGAACGATGAACAGAAGCGTACTTTTGAACGTGATAAGGAATGTAATTACGCCATTGATACCAAAGGAGCAGGACGCTTCCGGGTGAGTGCACTGTATCAGCGTAGTCGGATTGCCATGGTGTTACGGCTGGTCAAAGGCGATATTCCGACCATTGAAGAGTTGCATGTTCCCGAAATCATTAAAGAGCTTGCTATGACCAAGCGCGGTCTGGTGATGTTTGTCGGTGCCACGGGAAGTGGTAAATCAACAACGCTGGCGGCGATGATTGGCTATCGCAATCAGAACAGTACCGGACATATTTTAACCATCGAAGATCCCATTGAATTTGATCATAAGCATGCAGGCTGTGTTGTTACGCAACGTGAAGTAGGTGTTGATACGGACTCGTACGAAATTGCTTTAAAGAACTCATTACGCCAAGCACCCGATGTCATCATGATTGGTGAAATCCGTAGCCGCGATACGATGGATTACGGTATCTCTTTTGCGGAAACCGGGCATTTATGCCTCTCCACGCTCCATGCCAACAATGCCAATCAGGCAATGGAGCGGGTGATTAACTTTTTCCCAGAAGACCGGCATCAGCAATTATTTCTGGATTTATCCCTAAATCTTAAAGCCGTTGTCGCGCAGCGATTAATTCCTAAGAAAGACGGCTCAGGACGGGCAGTGGCAGTAGAAGTTCTATTAAATACGCCACTAGTCGGTGATCTCATTGAAAAAGGCAAGGTTGCTGAAATCAAGGATGTGATGAAACGTTCTCGTGAATTGGGAATGCAAACTTTTGATCAGTCGTTGTACGATTTGTACAAAGCTGGCGAAATTTCCTATGAAGATGCACTGCGGAATGCAGATTCAAGTAACGAAGTAAGGCTGATGATAAAATTAGGTTCTGAAACTGGTGAACTCCCCGCAGAAGCTGGTGCCCAAGCTTTATCCCTTGAGATGGAAACCGAAACAATGGGAACGCGTTTTTAGATTTTCAGGGATTTTAAAAAAAGGTAAATATGTCTTTTTTTTAATATGTTACACTTCAAATGTAAATCGTAATATTATGATGCCTGAGTACCGAGACACAGCGTGTTCAAGGTGTCAGCCTAGACATCGACAAGCGATTAACAATACTAAGCAATAAATCTAAAGGAATAATAACTATGAATATTTCAGTAAAATTAACCGCAGCACTGCTGACGATTGGTTTGCTGGCTGGTTGTGCAGGCCCAAATCAGCGTGCGTACGATAATTACACTTTATGTTCCGCTCTTGGTGGTGCTGTAGCTGGTGCCGCAGTTGGTGCAGTTTCAAGTGGTGGTTCAGGTGCAGTTGGTGGTGCAGCAGTCGGTGCAGCGTTGGCATTATTACTTTGCTCAACGGATGAAGCTAAAGCAGAAACAGCCGTAGCAGCAAAAGAAAAAGTGATTTGTGAACACGAACCTGTTCCAGGTGCATTACTTGATGCTCAAGGTTGTGCAATGGATTCAGATGGCGATGGCGTTGTTGATGGCATCGACATGTGTGCAAATACTCCAGCTGGTGTAACAGTTGATGCAGTTGGTTGCCCACTTGATTCTGATAAAGATGGCGTTCCTGACTACAGAGATCTTTGCCCAAATACTCCGCAAGGTGTAATTGTTGACGAAGATGGTTGCCCGATTGCCGGTCAAACAATCCTGTCGTTAACAGGCGTTAACTTTGAGTTTGATAAAGCATCATTGACTCCAGAAGCACGCTCTATCCTGGATGATGCGGTTGATGCATTACTCAATACTGATGAAGTTGTTGAAGTCCGTGTAGAAGGTCACACTGACAGCATCGGTACTGAAGAGTACAACCAGAAGCTTTCCCAACGCCGTTCTGAGTCAGTTGTTGAATACCTTGTATCTAAAGGTGTTAACGGTAACAACCTGATTCCAGTTGGTATGGGTGAAACTTCACCAATCGCTAACAACGATACTGACGCCGGTCGTGCATTAAACCGTCGCGTTGACTTTATTGTTAACACAAAATAACAAGCTGTAATTAGTTGTTACGGAAAAGGCCCTTAACAGGGCCTTTTTTGTGCCTGGAGGTTATTACTTGCAGTGTCTTGATGGGGGTTAAAGATTTTATCTTTGTTGTTCCCATTCTCAGGAGCAAGTGCTGGGTGGAACAAGTTGAAAAAATTACATCCAACTATGTTATTTATACTAATAATTTAAAAACTATTTGCTGTTTTTATCTTCAAATTAAAATGAAAACAACCACTTAAGTTGGTGGCATGATTCCTGAATCATCTTTGATGGGTTATCTCTTAGTATGAATCGTTTCATCAAGAGGTTTTATCTAAATCAGGATTCATTAACCACTAAAAGGTGGAGCTCCTAGATTTTTCACATCATGAGGATAAGCAAATGAATAAAGATATTGCATCAGGTAAATGGACTCAATTTAAAGGTAAATTGAGAGAAAGCTGGGGTGATTTGACCGATGATGAAGTTGAGCAGACCAAAGGTAACGCTCAACAATTGGCCGGTTTATTACAGGAGCGTTATGGTCTGGCAAAAGAGCAGGCTGAAAAAGAAATTGAAGCACTTACAAAGTAGCACTTTATTAATGCTCATAACCAAGGCGCCAAAAGGCGCCTTTTTTTATGGTTATCAATAACGGCTAAACATGAAATTTTTCCTGACAAAGTTTGTAATTTCTACATGATTACGCCTTTTTTTATAAGGAATTAATTCTTAAGGTTTTGATTTTTAATTGTTTAATTCGTTGGCATGGTTATGGCAGAGATAGGTATGTGACATATTAACCTTAGGAGATAGATGATGACTTTTAAAAAGAATGCTTTAGCTGTTTTGACCGTGACAACATTAATGACCACACCTGTTATGGCGGACAATTCCTGGCAAGGTGAAGCAAAAGATGCCTGGTTAGACGGCAAATTGGAGACAGCGTTATTACTCAACACGCAATTAAATAATTTTAAAATTGATACTGATATCGATAATGGTGTCGCGGTATTAAGCGGGCAGGTTAAAAACCAAACCCAGAAAGATCTGGCTGGTGAGATAGCTCAGAATATTGAAGGTATTACAGAGGTGAAAAATAACCTCACCGTAGATGCAAACTATCGTACTGATGATTCAGCAGATAGCGATAATAAATCTTTCAGTCGCGCCTGGCATGATATGACGGTAACTGCAGGCCTTAAAATGGAGCTTGCAGCCCATGATCAGCTTGAAGCTTCATCGATTAATGTCTCAACGAATAATGGTGTTGTTACATTAAAAGGCAAAGTGAAGAATGCTACTGAGAAAGACCTTGCTGTTGAAATGGCCAAAGGTTATGACAAGGTTGTGGATGTCAGAGATGAACTTGTCGTCACAAACTGATAGTCATTCTTATGATAAATAACAGAGAACAGCAGCTTATTCAGGAGTTGAAAAGTATCTGTGCAGATGGACACAGCTTCTACACTATGACCGCAAGGATGGCGGTCAGTAGTGAGCTTAGAATGTTATTTCGTGAAATGGCGTTGGTTAGGGCCGAGATCGTTAATGATATTAACAAACGTTTTTCGGGATTAAAAAATTCAGAGCCCAGTAATACCGAATTAGCTTTAACAATGCGAGCGATATATAAGCTTGCCCACGGAACGTTCAGCGAGATAATTGATAAAAACAGTCTTGCTGATTTGGAGGCAATGGAAATGCGATCATTAGAGATTTTTAAAATCTATGTGAGAAGAATGAATGATCGTCGAATTTCTTCTTATTTAGCTGGGCATTTGGCAAATATTCAATTAAGTCAGGATCGCTTACAACGATTGAAAAGTGAGCGACCAGTGCAGCGACGAGTAAGTTGAAATTAGGGCTTCTGTTTACTGAGTAAAGAGGTTGGAGAATTATTTCCAGCCTCTTTATCTATGTTAAGAAAACCATAGATTGCTAATGTTAGACTCGAATTCAACTACTAATTGATAACGAGTCTTATGCCAAAATTATTATTAATCACCAAAGATGACGCTTTGTCAGCGACATTGAGCAATCAGCTTTCTGCATGTGACTTCAGTCTTATTCAGGTAGCCGACCTGACTGAACATGGTTATCAAGCAGATTTAGTTATATTTGCGCCTCAGCAAGCTACGGAGACGGACTATAAATTATTTGAAACACATCCTTTACAACAAACTGCGGATTGGATTTTATTGAGCGATGGCCTGCCCAATAAATGGTTGGACATGATGATGACCCAGGGTGTGGCTTATCATTTTCGACAGATGAGAGACTTTACTCCTCTCATCGAGATTGCTACCGAGTTTGCTGAAGAATTCAAACAGCTTAAGAAAAACCGCCACACCGCCACACTTTCCTCCACTCTTGATCAATACGGTTCTTTATTAGGCTCTTCTGCCGTTATGCATAAGCTTTATCGTTTAATACGCCGAGTCAGTCAGACCGATGCAAATGTCTTTCTGATTGGTGAAAGCGGTTGCGGGAAAGAAGTGGCTGCCAGAACCATCCATGAACAAAGTGAGCGGGCTAATGAGCCAATGGTTTCAGTTAACTGCGCTGCTTTGGCTGCTGATTTGGTGGAAAGCGAGTTATTTGGTCATGAAAAAGGTTCATTCACCGGGGCTGTGAATCAGCATATAGGCTTCTTTGAACAAGGGGGAAAAGGAACCTTGTTATTGGATGAAATTACCGAGATGCCTTTGGCCCTGCAAAGTAAATTACTTCGTGTGCTGGAAAGCGGTGAATTCAGACGCGTCGGCAGTGATGTGGTGCGTCAATCTCAAGTAAGGGTTATTGCAGCAACCAATCGCGAGCCCGAAGAAGCCATTGAATCCGGATTTTTGCGTGAGGATCTGTATTTCCGTTTAGCCCATTTTCCCATCAAAATTCCGCCATTGCGTCACCGTGATAATGACGTTATTGAGTTGGCTAAACATTTTCTGGCATATCGTAATGAAGCGACAAATACCGGAAAAGTTTTTGCAGACGAAGTTCTGGAGATCTTTGCGCAGTATAGTTGGCCGGGCAATGTCAGAGAGCTAAAACATTGTGTTGAACGGGCACATATTCTGGCCGAAGAGGTGATTACCGTTGCTGATCTACCCGACTTTTCCAATATTCTGACAACCAGTGAAAACAGTATTGGACCGGGCACATCGATTAAAGAAGCTGAAAAAAGCTTGATTATCTCAACCTTGAATGCCTGTCAGCAAAATAAAACTCAAGCTGCCAAGCAACTTGGCATAACAGTTAAAACGCTTTATAACAAACTTGAACAATATGGGCAGATTGAAATAGACGCGCCACTTCAAACAAGCTCAGAGTCCAGTTAACAAGCAAACCAAACTGCAAGCGGAAGTTCAGGCTAAATAACATCTACCAAAGAGACTATCTCGAGCAAAGCTAATTTCAGTTAAAACTGAAATGGCTTTGTTTTTATGGGGGGCTCAAAACACTGAAAATGGTGCGCCTGACAGGAATTGAACCTGTGACCCTCGGTTTCGGAAACCGATACTCTATCCAACTGAGCTACAGGCGCTTTGTATTGTTACTGACAGCGCGAATTATACGGACTTTACCCACCTGAAACCACCGTAAAAAATACCCCTTGGCTAAACGTTATGATGTTTATAGCCAAGGGGATTGGTGTGCCTGCTTTTAACTGTCTGGATGTGGCGCTATTTTTTCAAGTTTCCAGATATCCTGGTTGTATTCATCCATGGTACGGTCGGTTGAAAACTTACCGCTTTGTGCTGCATTAACAATGCTCATTGCGGTCCAGCGTTCTTTGTCTAAATAAGCCTGTCCCGCCAGATGCTGAGCATCAATGTAACTGCGGAAATCGGCGATAGTCATCCAAGGATCGTGTGGGCTGGTGAAGGCATGAATAATATTGTCAAAACAACCCGGTTCAAACTGATTGAAATGACCACCCGTTAATAAATCAATCACCCGTTTCAAATCAGCATCATTTTCGATGATGGCTTGAGGGTTATAGCTGGCACGTTTTTCGGCAACTTCTTCTTCGGATAAACCAAACAGGAAAAAGTTGTCATCACCGACTTCTTCACGGATCTCAATGTTAGCTCCATCAAGTGTGCCAATGGTGATGGCGCCATTCATCATAAACTTCATATTGCCGGTGCCGGATGCCTCTTTACCCGCTGTTGAAATTTGTTCGGATAAATCAGCTGCGGGGCAAATCACTTCCATGACCGAGACTTGATAGTTCGGGAAAAACACGACTTTAAGCCAGTCACCCACATCGGGATCATTATTCACAACATCAGCTACGTTGTTAATGAGTTTGATGATTTGTTTTGCCATCAAATAGCCCGGTGCTGCCTTACCACCAAACAATACGCAGCGTTTGGGTAATCCCTCAGTATGACCTCGTTTGATTTGATCATAGAGATGAATAACATGCAAAACATTCAGTAATTGACGTTTGTATTCATGGATCCGCTTCACCTGAATATCGAACATCGCCTCAGGGTTGAATGTGACGCCACATTGTTTTTCCACCAAAGCGGCCAAACGTTTTTTATTTTCAAATTTGGCTTCATGCCATGATTTTTGAAAGTCTTTGTCGTGAGCCAACGGTGCTAAATTTTGCAATTCACTGAGGCGGGTGATCCATTTGTCGCCGATAGTTTCAGTAATCAACTTGCTAAGCACAGGATTACACCAGGCCATCCAGCGACGTTGGGTGACACCATTGGTTTTGTTATTGAATTTTTCCGGCCACAATTGATAAAAATCTTCAAACAAACCTTTTTTCAGTAACTCGGAATGCAAGGCCGCAACACCATTCACCGAGAAACTGCCAACAATGGCTAAATGCGCCATACGAACTTGTTGTTGAGCACCTTCTTCAATAATTGACATACGTGCAAGGCGTTCTTTGTCACCAGGCCAGTGATTGGCGACTTCCCGCAGGAAGCGGGCATTTATCTCGTAAATGATTTCCAGAATACGCGGTAATAGGCGACCAAACAGATTTGCCGGCCACCGCTCCAGAGCTTCAGGTAACAGAGTATGGTTGGTATAAGCCATCGTTTTGGAGGTAATTTGCCAAGCCTTATCCCAACCTAATTGATGCTCATCCATCAGCAGACGCATTAATTCAGCAACGGCAACGGTCGGATGAGTATCGTTAAGCTGAAACACATTCTTGTCGGCAAAGTTTTCAAAATCTTCACCGTGCGTTTTGACCCAATAATCCAGAATATCCTGCAAACTGGCTGACGCCAGAAAGTACTGCTGACGCAAGCGTAATTCTTTACCATTTTCACTGGCATCGTTTGGATAGAGCACCATGCTGATGTTTTCTGCTTCATTCTTGGCGGCCACAGCTTCTGTGTAGGAGCCAGCATTAAAATCTTCCAGATTAAATTCATCGGTCGCAGCCGCTTTCCACAAACGCAAGCGGTTCACGGTACCATTCTGATAGCCGGGAACAGGTAAGTCGTAGGGAACGGCCAGAACATCATTGGTATCAACCCACTGGATTTCCATTTGTCCGCTGGTATTGCGGCGTAATTCAGTATGTCCGCCAAATTTGACACGCTGAGTGTACTCAGGGCGTTCGAGTTCCCACGGATTACCATCCCGTAACCAATGGTCTGGCATTTCCTGTTGATGACCATTTTCTATTTTTTGCTGAAACATGCCATATTCATAGCGCAGGCCATAGCCAGTAACCGGCAGTTGTAACGTGGCGCAACTATCAATAAAACAGGCCGCCAAGCGTCCAAGGCCACCGTTACCTAAACCTGCATCATGCTCAAACTCAGCAAGTTCTTCATATTCCAGACCCAGATTCACCAGAGCTTTTTTCAACGGCTCTTCAATGCCCAAATTCAATGCTGCGTTGCCGGTGGCACGTCCCATCAAAAATTCCATCGACAGATAATAAGCTTGTTTGCAACGTGATTCCGCATAGGTATGTTTGGTATTTTTCATTCTTTCAAACAACCGGTCACGCAGCGTATGAGCCATGGCTGCGTATAGGTAATGGCCTGAGGCACAGCCTTTGTCCTGACCCAGATAGATTCCGAAATAGCGTTTAAAATCTTCAGTTAAAGCAAGGGTGTTCATTCCCAGTTTTGACGTCTGATAAAGTTCAGGCAAAGGGGTGGTAATCGCAGTATATCTTGGCGTCATAGCGGCAATCCTTGAATGGGCATCGTTATGGAAAAAAACAGGTTTGGGTGACTGGCTTTGGCTGCATTGCCATGGAACGGCTTTCAGCATGAAACTGAAGATGGTTTGGTAAGACCGCACCCATTGCAGTTAACGTTAGCAGAGAGTGACGACATCTGCCATCACCTGAAGTATAAATTTTGTAATAAATTGATTCAGCAGAAAATTCTATTGTTGTGCAGGCACTGAAAGTTCAAACCATTCATCCAGAACCTGTATCGCTTCATCACGACCTTGATGATTTAATGATGAAAATAGTTGAACCGAAGCCTCAAAACCGGCCTCTGTTAACTCTTTACGAACCTGTTGCAGTGCATTTCCTCCAGCTCCACGACCTAATTTATCGGATTTGGTTAACAGGATATGAATAGGCAGTTCAGCTTGTTTTGCCCAACCCAGCATTTGCAGATCAAAGTTTTTTAAAGGATGGCGAATATCCATCATCAACATTAATCCACGCAGAGATTGGCGCGTTTCCAGATATTTGCTTAAGGTTGCCTGCCATTTCAGCTTCATTTTTTCCGGGACTTTGGCATAACCGTAACCGGGAAGATCAACCAGCGCTCTTTCATCATCCAGATGAAAAAAATTGATCATTTGTGTTCTGCCTGGTGTCTTACTGATGCGTGCTAATGCCTTGATGCCGGTGATTGTGTTGATAGCACTGGATTTGCCTGCATTTGAACGACCGGCAAAAGCAACTTCATATCCAGAGTCGGTGGGCAGTTGAGACAATTGTGTCGCGCTGACAGTATAATGCGCTCTACGGTATAACTCTGACATATCAGTCTTTCCAGGTGCAAAAAAGTGCCAATAAGAGTAGCATACCGGAAGTTTTGTATCCGAAAGTTAGTGTCTAGGAATTACAATGAAAAAAATTATTTCAGCGGTGGTGCTGGGTTTGGGAGTAACGAGTTCACCACTTGGTTTAGCTGCAGGTGATGTCTCTGCCGGAAAAGCAAAATCAGCCGTATGTGCGGCCTGCCATGGCGCCGATGGTAACAGCCCATCAGATATGTATCCTAAACTGGCTGGACAACATGCCAGCTATCTCTACAAACAACTGGTCGAATTCAAAAGCGGTAAACGTGAAAACGCCATTATGGCACCGATGGTCGCTGGTCTATCAGAAGAAGATATGGCGGATTTAGCGGCTTTTTATGCCAGCAAAGAAGCCACCCCAGGTGCGGTAAGTGAAGATTTGTTAGAGCTTGGCAAACAGATTTATCGTGGTGGGAATAGTGAGTCCGGTGTGCCAGCCTGCATGGCTTGTCATGGACCAAACGGTAGCGGCATGCCAGCAGCGAAATGGCCGAAACTATCTGCCCAATATCGTGCCTATACAGAAGCGCAATTACACGCTTTTGCTAATGGGGAACGTCATAACGATCCTAATGGAATGATGCGTGATATTGCTTCTAAAATGACAGAAGAAGAGATCAAAGCGGTTGCCGCTTATGTATCCGG
>NZ_JAUSCC010000002.1 GCF_030651745.1 Methylophaga sp. | reverse complement strand
GGATGAAAATGGTTATGTCTATCACTCAAATGTGGATGCCATTGCAGAAATGGCAAATATGATGTCGGCTTCTCGTTCGTATCAGAACAATGTTGAGATTGCCAACACTTCCAAACAATTGCTGCTGCAAACTTTGCAGCTTGGCAAATAACGACAGGGAGTTATTCAAATGGCAATTAATGGTGTAAATGATAACCCGTATGCTTTTCTCAACAGTACGAATAACTCAACTGCGAAGGATGAAGAGAGAGACCCCGGCAAGTTGCAAATGGAGGATTTTATGTCCTTGATGACCACGCAGCTGATGAATCAGGATCCGCTTAAACCAATGGAGAGTGGTGATTTTCTCGGGCAAATAGCTTCCTTCAGCACAGTCAGTGGTATCAGTGATTTGCAGGATTCATTCGCCAGCTTTGCTAAGGCGATGCAATCAGATCAAGCCTTGCAAGGTTCTTCATTGGTTGGCCGTTCAGTGATGGTTCCATCATCAATCGGTGTAATGACTCCTGATTCACCAATGCGTGGACAAATTAACGTCGCTGAGCCGGTTTCAAATTTAGAAATTAAAATTTACAGCGCTAATGGAGAATTAGTCAGAACCATTCCAATGGGGCCAGCGTCGGGCTATACCAACTTTGAGTGGGATGGTTTGAATAACGATGGTGAGGCCTTACCTGAAGGTGTTTACCAGTTTATGGCAACGGGTTCAGTGAATGGGCAAAACACCGCATTTCCTACAGCAGTTGTTGCCAAGGTAGATAGCGTATTAGTTGGCTCAGGCGGTCAAGGATTGACCATCAATCTGGCCGGTATCGGTTCGGTACCGTTTAGTGAAGTTCAAGAAATTATTTAAGGGGTAACATCATGTCATTTAATACAGCATTAACAGGCCTCAATGCCGCCACTGCCGATTTGAATGTGAAGTCAAATAATATTGCCAACATTAATACCATTGGTTTTAAAGGTTCTCGAGCAGAATTCGGTGATGTTTATGCCTTATCAACTTTCGGTAATAGTAATACGGCGATCGGCACTGGTGTTGTATTGAACAATGTTGCCCAGCAATTTAATCAAGGGAATTTAGAAGTCACCAATAATTCTCTTGATCTGGCAATTAGCGGTAATGGTCAGGGCTTTTATGCTTTGTCTCCAGCCTTGGATACGCAGCAAGTTATATATAGTCGGGCCGGTGCATTTAATATTAATCGTGATGGCTATATGACCAATAGCTCTGGCCAATATTTGCTTGGGTTTCCTGTTAATCCTAATGGCAGTGTGTCGTCTACGGCCCTCGGTGGAACAAGCCCTATTCGTTTACCTGCAGCCGCGGGGGTGCCACAAGCGACAACCGAAGTAGATATTGCGGCAAATTTACCGTCAACGGCACCGGGGTTTGATCCGTTAGTCACTGCAATAGATCCAACAGATCCAACTACTTATACCAATTCAACCTCCAGCAATATTTTTGACTCGCTGGGTAATGAAAGTACGCTTACCTACTATTATCAAAAAACGAATGTTGATAATGAATGGCTAGTCGAGGTGTATATCAATGAACCTGTAGGCAGTCAGACACGTTTAGAGTTTGGTGCTGGTCAGACGAGTAAAACATTAACATTTGATCCTGCTTTGGGTGGTGCTTTGGATGCTGGAGTAACACCAACTGAAACTTACACTTTTTCAGGTTTAAGCAGTGGTGCTGTCGATTTAAATCTTGAGATAAACTTTGCCGGTTCAACCCAAAACTCAGCAGCTTTTACAATTTTAGATACCGACCAAAATGGATTTCCAACTGGCCGACTAACCGGATTGGATATAAATGATGTTGGTTTGGTGCAAGCGCAATACTCAAATGGCCAAACCGTTAATATCGGCAAAATTGTATTAGCTGACTTTCCGAACCCGCAAGGTTTGAAACAAATCGGTAATACTTCCTGGGAAGCCACTTTTGCTTCTGGAGATGTGCGTATTGGTGAAGCGGGAACCGGAAGCTTTGGCCTGATTCAGTCAGGTGCCTTGGAATCATCAAACGTTGATTTGACCAAAGAGCTTGTGGGCTTGATTACCGCACAACGTAATTTCCAGGCCAACTCAAAAGCCATTGAAACCAATAATGCCATCACCCAAACAATTATCAACTTACGTTAGTTTGTTAATGATTAATGTTGGTTTTGAAAAGTTAAGAGGTTAATTATGGATCGCATGTTGTATATCTCAATGAATGCCGCTCAGCAAACTATGCTGGCGCAAGCGACCAATGCCAATAATCTGGCTAACGTTAACACCACAGGTTTTCGTGCTGATTTAGAACAATTTCGATCGATGCCGGTGTTTGGTGAAGGTTTACCAACAAGGGTGTATTCAATGACTGAACGGCCTGCTACCGATTACCAACAAGGCAGTGTGCAGTCTACTGGCCGAGAACTGGATATTTCTGTTCAGGGCGAAGGCTTTATTGCTGTCATGGGTAAGGATGGTCGTGAAGGTTACACCCGTGCTGGCGATCTGCATGTCACAGAATTTGGTCAATTAGTCACCGGCACGGGTTTACAGGTGATGGGTGAAGGTGGACCCATTGCTATTCCGCCGGCTGAAAAAATGGATATAGGTGTTGACGGTACTATTTCTATTCGGCCGATTGGCGGAGCAGAAAACGAATTAGCAATAATTGACCGGATTAAATTGGTTAAACCCGATCTACAAAATGTCTTTAAAGACAGCGATGGCCTGATGCGTATGGCTGATGGCACTGAAGCACCATTAGACGCTACGGTCAAAGTGGCGTCCGGCACCATCGAAGGCAGCAATGTTAATGCCGTGGGTGCTTTGGTGAATATGATTGAGCTACAACGTAAATATGAGATGCAAGTCAAAATGATGAGCACTGCAGAAGAAAATAGCGCCGCGTCGGCACGCATGTTGCAGATAAATGGTTAGTAACATTGCAACAGCGTTTTTAGGAGAGACAGTATGAATCAGGCATTGTGGATTGCGAAAACCGGACTGGATGCTCAACAAACAAGAATGTCGGTTATTTCAAATAATCTGGCAAACGTAAACACCACCGGTTTTAAACAGGATCGGGCCGTGTTTGAGGATTTGTTGTACCAGACCATCCGCCAGCCAGGCGCGCAAACTACTACGGACAATCAATTACCTTCCGGCCTGATGATTGGTACTGGTGTGCGTACAGTTGCCACTGAAAAACTGCACACCCAAGGTAATATTATCCAAACCAATAATGCATTAGATGTTGCTATTGATGGTCGGGGATTCTTTCAGATCCTGCTTCCAGATGGTGATATTGCCTACACCCGCGACGGCAGCTTCCAGATTAACGCCGACGGCGATGTAGTCATGTCGAACGGTTATCTTCTGGATCCAGGTCTGAATATTCCTGATGACGTACAAAGCATTACGATTGGTGTTGATGGAACCGTCAGCGTAACCCAACCAGGCGATAATGAACCGACAGTGATTGGTGAAATTGAGCTGGCAAATTTTGTTAATCCTGCCGGTTTGCAACCTGTAGGGGAAAATTTGTTTAAAGAAACAGGTGCCAGTGGAGTACCTATTGCCGGCACACCTACCCTGGATGGTTTTGGTCGTTTAATCGGTGGTGCTTTAGAGACCTCAAACGTTAATGTAGTCACCGAGCTGATTAACATGATCGAAACCCAGCGGGCTTATGAAATGAATTCCAAAGCCATTTCGACAGCGGATCAAATGCTGCAATACGCTAGCCAAAACCTGTAATCAAATAACACTAACCCCGATAGAACAGCTCATGTTCGTCGGGGTTTTTTTATGGCTATTATTCATCCATCAATTTTCTAAGTTTCGACAAATTCTGGCATGGACTCTGCAAGATAATTTTTGTACACAAGTTTGTCCTGGAGACACGTATGAAATTCATTTACCGACTGCTGACAATTACTTCTCTTGTTTTACTTACCGCGTGTGTCAGTAAAGAAGTAAAACGCGATCCTGCCTATGCTGCAGTACGTCCGGTAGCCACCGCTCCTGTGGAACGTAATGATGGCGCCATCTTTGATGTGCGTAACAATATTACGTTGTACGAAGATTACAAAGCCCGCCGGGTAGGTGATATTTTGACGGTGCGTTTGCAGGAGCGAACTGACGCCGAAAAAGAAGCGACTACATCTGTTTCTAAAAGTGGCAGTAACAATATCAACAACCCAACGATTTTTGGCTCAACACCCCAATTCAGCCTGCCAAGTGGCTTACCTCTGGCAAATACGGATAACAATAATTTAGCCTTTGGCACCAGCTCAAATCACAGTTTTGATGGTGAAGGTGAAAGTGAACAAAACAACCGCCTGTCCGGTGATATCAGTGTTTCAGTGGTTGAGGTGTTATCTAACGGCAATATGATTGTCCGAGGTGAGAAGGTTGTCACCATTAATCAGGGTAATGAATATGTGCGTTTAACCGGCATGATCAGTCCTCGCGATATTGATGCTACCAATACCATTTCATCCATTCGTATTGCCGATGCCCAGATTACCTATGTTGGAGATGGAGCTTCTAATGATTCAAACACGATGGGCTGGCTCAGTCGGTTCTTCATCAGTGCGTTAATGCCTTTCTAAGAGGTTAGAGTAATGAAAACAACAATAAATACCTTATTTGCCGCTTTATTAATGTTAATGATGACGGCTACTCAGGCAGTTGAACGAATCAAAGATTTAGCCTCTATCGGCGGTGTGCGTAATAACCAACTTGTCGGATATGGGCTGGTCGTAGGGCTAAGCGGAACCGGTGATAAAACGGCTTTTACCGGCCAGACGTTACGCAGTATGTTGCGTGAGATGGGAGTGACCTTACCGGCAGGAGTGGATCCTAAAAGCAAAAATATAGCGGCAGTTTCTGTCCATGCCGATTTGCCGCCTTTTGCCAAACCCGGGCAAACCATTGATATCACAGTGTCGTCACTTGGTGATTCCAAAAGCCTGCGAGGCGGCAGTTTAATCATGACACCACTTAAAGGTGCTGATGGTCAGGTCTATGCGATGGCGCAAGGTAATCTGGTAGTAGGTGGTTTTGGTGCTGAGGCGGGAGATGGATCGCGGGTAACGGTAAACATTCCCAGTGCAGGCCGTATCCCCAACGGCGCGACAGTTGAACGTACTGTGGAAAATGCATTAAATGTCGGTGACTATATTATTTTGAATTTACATCAAGCCGACTTTACTACGGCAAGTCGTTTATCTGATGCGATTAATCAAACCTTGGGTCGTGGCACAGCAAGCTCCATGGACGCTGCATCCGTTAGAGTCAATGCGCCGAGAGATCCGAATCAACGCGTTCCGTTTTTATCGTTAATTGAAAACCTTGAGTTGAACCCAGGAGAGGCGGCAGCCAGGGTGGTCGTAAACTCACGCAGTGGTACGGTCGTTATTGGACAAAATGTTCGTGTCAGTCCAGCGGCTGTAACACACGGCAGCTTGTCGGTAACCATTTCTGCGAATCCGGAAGTGTCTCAACCCAATGCTTTTTCAGCAGGGGAAACCGTCATTACACCTAACTACAATATCGAAATCACCGAAGAAAACAGCCGGATGTTTGTATTTAATCCCGGTGTATCTCTGGATGAAATTGTCCGTGCGGTGAATCAGGTAGGCGCTGCTCCAGGCGATTTGGTCGCTATTCTGGAAGCTTTAAAACAAGCCGGTGCTTTACGCGCTGAGCTGGTCATAATTTAAGTAAATTGATTAAGCCATGACTATCCCTGCAGATATTCAGCAAAATGCCACTGATTTTCATGGGCTTAATCAACTGCGCCAGTCGGCACTGAATTCCGACAATGACGCGGCAACAATGCGGCAAGTTGCCGCTCAATTTGAATCTTTATTCACCACAATGATGTTGAAAAGCATGCGTCAGGCCAGTTTGGCGGAAGGCATATTCGATTCCAATCACAGCAAAACCTATCGCGATATGGCTGACCAGCAGCTGGCAATGGATTTATCCAAACGTGGTGGGTTGGGCCTGCAGGATGTGATCATCCGGCAGTTGGGTGGCGAGGTCCGATCCGATATTCCTACAGGTGGTGAGACCTTCAGTTTTGATACGGTTACGGTTCGCCAGGATCTACGGCGCATGGTCAAAGAGATTCACGAAAAGGCAGACAAAGTTAGCGAGGACAGTATTGATGAAGTCGACAGTATTCAACAATTGAAGGTGATGCCGCAGCGGTTTAAATCACCGGAAGATTTTGTTGAACAATTATGGCCGCTAGCCCAGAAAGCGGCAGAAAGGTTAGGCACCTCAGCGGATGTGATTTTGTCGCAAGCGGCACTAGAGACTGGCTGGGGCAAATATGTGCTTAAAGATACTGATGGGAAGTCCAGTTTTAATTTATTTAACATCAAAGCAGATAGCCGTTGGGATGGCGAATTTGTCGCGAAAAATGCGCTGGAATATCGAAATGGCAAACCTGTAACCGAACAGTCCCGATTCCGTTCTTACGATGATTATCAGCAATCGTTTGATGATTATGTAAGCTTCTTGCAGTCTCAGCCGCGTTATCAGGAAGCATTGAAATATGTTGGCAGACCGGAAAGATTTGTCGAAAAACTGCATCAAGCGGGTTATGCAACCGATCCACAATATGCCAACAAAATAAAACGCATTATGAATGGCGATACGCTGGCACAGATTTCGCATAAATATATTCAGAATCTGGGGTATTAACCCGGTAAAAGCTCGCAGAGGATCATCTAAATGAGCATGCTGAATATAGGTAGTTCTGCTTTATTGGCCGCACAAACGGCTTTAGCCACAACCAGTCATAACATCAGTAACGTAAATACCCCTGGGTATTCACGACAGCGCACTGATCAAGGTACCCAACCTGCCAACTTTGAAGGCGGTTATTACATTGGAAACGGTGTTGGAATCACTGGCGTTGATCGTATTTTCAATCAGTTTTTGATAAACCAGCTACGTACCTATACTTCTGCTGCTTCCCAGCAAGACGGTTTTTTGACTTTTTCCAAGCAAGTTGATGATTTATTGGGTTCTTCCTCATTGAGTATTAATGGCGGCTTGGAAGCCTTTTTCAATTCCGTGCAGGAAGTTGCTAATGATCCGACTTCCATTGCTGCTCGGCAAGTGATGTTGACGCAGGGTGAGCTGCTAGCGAATCGCTTTAACACCATGGATAGTCAATTAAGTGAGTTAGATCGGCAAATTGACAATACCATCTCGGTATCAATTAACGATATTAACGTGCTGTCTCAAGGCATTGTAGATTTAAATAAATCCATATCGGAGTCTTTGGCTGCAGGTTATCAGCCCAATGATTTGCTTGATAAACGCGATAAATTAATCAACGATCTGTCTGAACTGGTCTCGGTCAATGTCGTCGAGCAAGATAATGGTTCGGTAAATGTATTTATCGGTAATGGACAAGGATTGGTGGTTGGCAATACTCGAGCTGTGCTTTCCGCGATTCCTGACAACAGTACCAATCCTCCGAGGACGGCAATTGGTTATGGATCCTCTCAAATAAATATCACCCAGCAAATTACCGGTGGGGAAATAGGAGGGGCTTTACTGGCCCGTACCAGTATCGTTGATACTACTCGCGCCGAACTGGATGTACTGGCTGAAGCGGTTGTTACAGCATTCAATGATGTGCATAACAATGGTATTGATTTGAATGGCAATGCCGGCACCGATTTCTTTGATGCTACTGGCATAACAGCTGGCACGATGCGGATGAACATCACCGATACAAGATTGATAGCGGCCTCATCTACGACCAATACTGGGGTAGGTAATAATGAAAATGCCTTGGCAATGGCTGCTCTGCAAACAGACAAAACAACGGTGGTACTTGATCCCGGTCCACCAGTCATTTCCCGCTCATTTAATGATCAATATGGTTCGCTGGTTTCACAAGTCGCAACCCGTACCAATCAGGCGACCGTAACTCAGCAGACGCAAGCAGGATTAGTCAGTCAAATCCGTCAACGTGCAGAAAGTGTTTCAGGGGTCAATCTGGATGAGGAAGCGGCAAATTTGATCAAGTTTCAACAAGCTTATCAGGCGGCCTCACAGATAATTACCGTTTCTAATACGATTTTTAATTCACTACTTAATGCTCTATAGGAGATGAACTGATGCGGATCTCCACCAATTACATGACACAACAAAGCCTCGAAGCGATGTTGCGGCAACAAAATGAATTAGCAAAAACGCAATTACAGGTTTCTACCACTAAACGAATTCTAACCCCATCGGATGATCCTATCGGTGCCGTTAAAATGCTGGATTTGCAACGACAAATCGGTCTGACAAAACAATATCAGGATAATGCGGATGTAGCGGATAGTCGCTTGAGTACAACTGACGGCATCCTCAAAAGTGCTTACGATATTATGCTGCGGATCCGAGAGTTGGCAGTGCAAGGACTCAATGACACCAACAGTGATAGTGGACGACAAGGTATTGCGGAAGAAATCAACCAACTGAACAGTTCACTAGTTGCCCTGGTAAACAGTACCGATGCCAATGGCGAATATTTTTTCTCGGGTTATCAATCCGACGTGCAACCGTTTGATACTACAACCTTTGCCTACAATGGTGATGGTGGTCAACGCCAATTGCGCGTCAGTGATGGTTATCTGGTCGAAATTAATGAACCGGGCAATGCTTTATTTGTTACCCAAACAGTTGCTGGTCCGAACCAGGCCATATTTCAAACCATCCAGGATTTCAGTGATGCCTTATCCAATGGAACTGTGGGTACCGGGCCTAATAATGGCGATTTTCTGGCAAATATGGATTACGCTATGAATGCTTCTTTAGAAGCACGAACCCGGATCGGCACCCGGCAAAATGCAATTGATATGCAACGGGATATCAATGAAAGTTCTCAGTTCAGCTTAGAGACTACTCTCACTCAGATAGAAGGTTTGGATATGGCTGAAGCAATCAGTCGTTTGAATCTGCAATCGGTAGCTCTTCAAGCGGCACAGCAGGTATATGTTAAAGTTCAGGGATTATCGTTGTTTAATTATCTGTAACATTGCGGGCGTTATAAAAAAGCTAAAGGATTATCCATGCAGCAAACCCAAGCATACTGTGTTGTCTGCGGCCAAAATATTTTGAAATTTGAACCCTTTCGAGGGGGATCTGCTAACCGACCATTCCTGATGCGCCTGTTTAAAGTCGTCGGCAGTAATACCGATCACTTTCAATGTCCTTCATGTCGTAGCCACGATCGTGAAAGACACTTGTTGATCTATCTTGCATCGTTAAATTTACTTTCTATATTTACCCAGGCAAAAGTGCTGCATTTTGCACCGGAAAAGTGGGTTGCGAATGTGGTCCAGCTTCAATCTCCAGAGATTTATATTAAAGCGGATTTGTTTCCCCAAACGGAAGATGTACAGCAGATTGATATGCTGGCTATCCCTTATCCAGATGAGTTCTTTTCTGTGGTTATAGCGAATCACGTGCTTGAGCATGTCGCCGATGATTTGCTGGCTTTAAGTGAAATCAGACGGGTATTAAAGAAAGGTGGGTTGGCGATTTTGCAGACCCCTTATAGCGATCTTTTACACACGACTTTTGCGGATGACGGTATAAAAGGGGATGCTCTGTGCCGTGAGGTGTATGGGCAGGAAGATCATGTGCGTCTTTATGGACGGGATATTTTTGATCGGTTCGCAAGTGCTGGGTTTCATTCGCTGGTGGTTTCCCATCAACAAGTATTATCTGACATTGCTCCAGAGGTTTATGGTGTCAATCAAGATGAGCCTTTTTTTCTCTTTGAAGCAATATAGGTTGAACTATGGCAGCACCTTTGGTCTCAGTATGCGTGATTACCTATCAGCATAAAAATTATATAAAACAATGCATCGATGGGATTTTGTCACAAAAAACCGATTTTCCGTTTGAGATTTTGATTGGTGAAGATGGCTCTGTAGATGGTACTCGTGAAATATGTGAGGCTTACGCTGAACAATACCCGCAGCTAATTCGTTTATTTTGCTGGGATCGTCATACCGATCGTTCTGAGTTTCCGGGCGGGCCTGGCAGATACAATATCCTCCATACCTTAAAAGAAGCCAAATCAGCCTATATTGCCTTGTGTGAAGGTGACGATTACTGGATAGATGAACACAAGCTGCAGCAGCAAGTCTCGTTTTTGCAGTCTCATCCTGACTTTGCCATGAGTTTTCATGCTGTCAATGTGGATGATGGCAGCCAGATAAAAGCTGATAACCTGACGGATGTTCGAAAGGACGAGTTTTCCATACATGATTTGGCTCGGGGTAATTTTATTCACACCCCGTCAGTTGTTTATCGCAATATCCTGCCGGCAGAATTTCCTGTTTTTTTTAAGACGGCTCCGGTGCTGGATTATCTATTACATCTCTATATCTCGCAGCAGGGAAAAATTAAATATTTTCCCGAACCAATGGCTGTATATAGAGTTCATGGAGAGAGTTATTGGTCCTCCAAATCCCAACATGCTCGTTCTATATTGTGGCTAAGCGTGTTAAATCCTCTTGTTAGCTATTTCTCCGAAAATAGTGAGGTGGGCGAGAAGCTCAAGCAGCAGGCTTTTGATATTGGTTCAAACCTGTTGGCCGACCAATATGACCCATTAAGCGAAGACGAATTAAAAGCGGTCTTGACCAATTTAGTCACGATTGATCCCGTCTATTTTCTGAAGCTATCGCAACAGAACTCGAAAGAGCTTTCTCTCGATCAGTTATTAAATCTGCTCCAGACCAATCTGCAGCAAACCGACTTGAGCGTTAAAAACATAGTGAAGTCGATTATAAATAAAAATATAAATTGGCTGGCTCACAATCAATTGAAAGACGTTTTTGTCATCAATGCTGTTCAGTTGGTACTTAATGAATTAGAGAGCAACACTTCCACTAACATTTTATTGACTAACTACCAAGAAACTTGCGTACGTGATTGCCTACAGTTATTAACATCCAGTTCGTTGACTGAGGTGACAGAGCCAGTTCTTCAGCTCAAATTGCTGTTGCGACAATGGTGGGAACAGAAACGTTACCAATTTTGGATTCAGAACCATGCCTTGATGGAAATTGATGCCCAAATTCATGCCGAAAGGATGATGCAATGGGCTATAAAACCAACGTTCCATTTATTTATGTTTGTATTTAACGATGAACAACATTTATTGGCCGATACTCTGTCATCCCTGGGACAGCTGTTCTACCAGAATTGGAAACTGACGGTGATTGCCGACTCAGCTTCGCCCGATGGTATGTTTGATGAGCTTGAAGTGTTGGAATGGCTGACATTACCAGAGCAAATAGAGCCTTATGATTATCTCAATGCCACTATGGTCGCTTCACCAGCCGAATGGGTAAGTTTCATTCCTGCCGGAACCTGTTTCGAGCCACAGATATGGCTGCAATTTGGTGATTACATAAATCTTTATAAGGATAAAACGGCTTTTTATTGTGATGATGATTTAATCAGCAGCACAGGTGAGCGTAGTCAACCACGATTCAAACCGGATTTTAATCTGGATCTGTTGCGGTCACAGGATTACCTAGGTCCCCTTCTATGTAAAACAAGCCTGTTCGAAGCCGTTGGTGGATTTGATAAGGTGCCCGGCCACGAAAACATGAGCCTTGCGTTGAAAGCTTATGAGCGGGTTGGCGCTGAAGGAATTGGACACATCGCCGATGTTTTAATGCATTTACCCGAAAACATCTTATCCCTCTACAGTACACAGATGAGCCAACAGGCTGTTCAGCAGCATCTTGTTCGGCAGCAACTGTTGGCTTTTGCTGAGCCGGGTCTGATGGATAAAACAGTGAGAGTGGTATATCAATGGCCGGATTCACCTAAAGTAAGCATTATCATTCCCACCAAAGATAAACTTGAATTCCTGCGGCCCTGTGTCGAAGCTGCATTATTAAAAAACAGCTATCCGAACTTTGAAATTATTATTATCAATAATCGAAGCGAAGAGCTGGATACACTGGATTATTTCCGGCAACTGTCCGAGCTTCCTGACGATACCCTCCGGGTGATTGATTATCCGCATCCTTTCAATTATGCGGCAATCAGTAACTTGGCAGCAGAAAATGCACGGGGCGAATATCTCTTATTCCTGAATAACGATACGGAAGCTCTGCACCCTGAATGGCTGGAACGCATGATGTCCCATGCACAACGCCCAGAAGTCGGTATTGTCGGAGCACGACTGGTTTATCCAGAAACAGGATTGATTCAACATGCTGGTGTGATTCTGGGAATGGAAAGTATTGCTGAGCATATTTATCTGGGATCACTGGATATTAAAGAGCCGGGCTATATGGGCCGCGCTCAGGTAGATCAGAATTTTTCGGCAGTGACTGGTGCATGCTTGCTGATAAGAAAATCAACTTATCTTCAAGTCGGTGGGATGGATGAGCAGCAATTTGCGGTTTCCTACAACGATATCGATCTGTGTTTAAAAGTGCGTCAAAGCGGTTTTTTAGTGACGTGGACACCTTATTCCGTGTTGGTCCATCATGGCAGTGTGACTCAAAAAAGTGAGCTATCTCGTTCAGCTGAGCAATCATCCAATGCTGAACGGTTTCAGAATGAACGCGAGAATATGCTGAAAAAATGGTTGCCGGTTATCGCTAATGATCCCGCGTTCAATCGCAATCTGAGTCTGGTTTATCGCGACTGTTTGATTGAATCGGTCATGCCGACCAATTGGGATACGCATTTTCATGATCGTCCCAAAATTCTTGGCTTGCCGTTACAGGGGGGGAGTGGCGATTATCGGGTGATTCAGCCTTTTGCAGCTTTAAGTCATGCAGCATTAGCGCAGTGTGAGTTTTATCGCTTCAACAATAATCTTACCCGGCCAATTATGATCTCAGAATATGCGCGAATTGCCCCGGATAGCGTGGTATTTCATGCGGCGCTAAATGATATTCAACTACAGCAATTAGAGCAGCTTAAAGAATTTTTACCCAATGTGTTTCGGATTTACAGCATCGATGATTTATTAACCAATGTGCCCGAGCAAAGTTCAGCTTATAAAGAGATCAAGCGTCATTTTGCTGACGCGAAATCAAGAATGCGTCGTGCATTGCAATCAACTGACCGTTTAATCGTATCTACACAGCCATTAGCCGATCTATGTGCTGGAATGGTTGACGATATTTGGGTTATTCCTAATCGTTTACCCAAAGATCCTTGGCTATCAGTTACTTCATTAAGTAATCAAGGCCATAAGCCACGAGTAGGATGGGCGGGAGCGCAGCAGCATCAAGGTGACCTTGCCATTATGGCTGAGGTAGTTAAAGCGACCGCAAATGAAGTGGACTGGATATTTATGGGAATGTGTCCAGAGGACATTAAGCCTTATGTCCATGAATATCATTATTTTGTACCAATCGCCGAGTATCCGGCAAAACTTGCCAGTTTGAATTTGGATTTGGCCGTTGCACCACTAGAAATCCACCCATTTAATGAAGCTAAAAGTAATTTGAGATTATTAGAATACGGTGTATTGGGCTGGCCTGTTATCTGTACAGATATTTATCCGTATAGAACCAATAATCCACCGGTCATTCATGTACAAAATCAGGTAGATCAATGGGTGGCGGCAATCCGGCAAATATTAGCCGACAAAGCGGCATTAGCCGATGCCGGTTCGGCGTTAAAATCCTGGGTTTTACAACATTATATGCTGGAAGATCATCTGGATGAATGGCTTAAAGCATTAACCAGACATTAAGAATAAATTTTATAGGGTCGCTCAGGCCCTTTGTTTTACTAACTTTAAACATATAGCATTGAAAAAATACAGATTATTGGCATGAACACTGCTTAGTTGAATTCATACTTGTTCGGAATGCCGACAGGTTTTGAATAGAATCGCTCAATTAGGGAGAGTGTTATGGCACTAATCGTCAATAGTAATCTGGCTTCTCTGAATGCTCAGCGTAACCTGAGTAATTCACAGAATGATCTGAATACATCTTTACAGCGGTTATCATCCGGCTTGCGTGTCAATAGCGCTAAAGATGATGCTGCCGGCCTGTTTGTGGCTCAACAACTTACTCGAGATATTCGAGGAACCAATCAAGCAGTGCGAAATGCTGCCGATGGCATCTCTCTGGGGCAAACAGCTGAAGGTGCTCTGGGTCAAGTTGCTAATAACTTACAGCGTATTCGTGAAATTGCCATTCAGGCATCGAATGCCACGGTAGGTGATAGAAGTGGTTTGCAAAAAGAGGTTGATCAGTTAACTCAGGAAATCTCACGAATTGTTCAAACCACCGAATTCAGTGGTACAAAATTATTGAGTGGCGCTACATCCTTAGTATTTCAGGTTGGGGCCAGCGGATCTACCAATAACCAAGTGGTTCTCGAAACCGTTAACATTACAGGGATTGGCGGCTACTCACTAAATTTAACTGCTACAGGCACTATTGATGTCAGTAATGCAGCCAATGCCTCTGCAGCGCTTTCTGGTCTATCAATAGATATCGATACGATCAACCAAACACGGGCAACCTATGGTGCGTTGCAAAACCGCTTTGAGGCTGTTATCTCCAATCTGCAAAATTATGCCGAGAATTTGACAGCCGCGCGGAGTCGTATTGAAGATGCTGACTTTGCCGCTGAAACGGCAAGACTGACCCGTGCTCAGATTTTGCAGCAGGCTGGTACTTCCATTTTGGCCCAGGCAAACAGCTTGCCGCAGAGTGCATTAACCTTATTACAGGGTTAGTAATGCCAAATTCAAATTATCTGGGAAGTCGAATTATTGCCGCTTTCCAATTTATTTGAAAAAAAGATTAAAGAAAAATAATCGCAGGTCGCTAAACATTTCGGAGGCGGTAAATACTGGGTTTTCCACAGTCTGTCCGCCATGTTTAGTGGGGCAAAATGCCCTTAAAAGCCTAGGAGAATTCTCATGG
>NZ_JAUSCC010000147.1 GCF_030651745.1 Methylophaga sp. | reverse complement strand
CGATTGTTTTCACGCCTGGTTGGAGTTGGCGTACCTGTTCCGGAGGAACTGCCCTAAATCGTCCCAGTGACGTGTTCAAGAGGAGAATTAAATGAGCATATTTGAAGAAAGAGAGTCTGCGATCCGCGCCTATTGCCGGGTATATCCGGTAGTGTTTGATACTGCGATCAATGCAAGGCAGACCGATGAAAACGGCAAGCAATATATCGATTTCTTTGCCGGTGCCGGTGTATTGAATTTCGGCCATAACAATCAGCGTATGACCAAAGCCGTGGTGGATTACATTCAATCTAATGGCGTAACGCACAGCCTTGATATGCATACCACCGCCAAACGGCAGTTTATGCAGCACTTCACCGATACCATACTCAAACCACGCAATATGCCGCATAAAATGCAGTTTATGGGGCCGACCGGCACCAATGCTGTTGAAGCCGCAATGAAACTGGCCAGACGGGTGACCGGACGTCAGGATATCGTTGCCTTCAGTCATGGTTTTCATGGCATGACCTTGGGTGCTTTAAGTGCTACCGCCAATCAATATTTCCGTAATGCGGCCGGTGTGCCATTAAATCATGTCAAACATTTTGCCTTTGGCTGCGAAACCACTTGCCCTGACTGTTCATTGGGCTGTGGCATGAAAAGCATTAAACAGTTACGAGCAATCTATGCCGACAGTTCCAGTGGCATCGCTCCGCCGGCCGCATTTCTGCTGGAAACCATTCAAGCCGAAGGTGGCGTTAAAGTCGCCTCAAAAGAATGGCTACAAGAATTGGAAAAATTGGCAAAAGAAGTGGGGGCATTAATGATCATCGATGATATTCAAGTTGGTGTCGGCCGTACCGGTTCGTTCTTCAGCTTCGATGATCTGGGAATAGATCCGGACATTATCTGTCTTGCCAAAGGCATTGGCGGTATGGGAACCCCGATGGCGATGAATCTGGTGAAACCGGAAATAGATAAACACTGGTCAGCTGGCGAGCACACTGGCACTTTCCGCGGTCAGGACATTTCATTTGTCGCTGGCGATCAGGCACTGACTTACTTTGATGACGATGAGTTGATGAAAGAAGTCCGTGAGAATGGCCATTTAATGGCTGAAGCATTAGCTCCGCTGGCTGAACGCCATTCGGAAGTGAACATCACCGGTAAAGGCATGATTCTGGGACTGGATGTTGGCAATGGCGATAGAGCCAAAGCCATTGTGAATCAGTGTTTTGATGCCGGATTAATGATTGCCAGCTGCGGTACCGGAGGGCGAGTGGTCAAATTGATACCACCACTGACCACGCCACTGTCTGACTTGCAGGAAGGTTTGGATATTCTGGTCGAAGTGACTGATAAGGTCATGCAAATGGAGGAAGCTGCATGAGACATCGTGATGATATGACTTTCCCGTTTGAAGAATATGAACGACGACTTGGCGAATTGCGTGAGCGTATTGCCGAACGGCATATGGATGCGGTGGTGATTTCTGATCCAGAAAACATTATGTATCTGACAGATTATCAAACCACCGGCTATTCGTTCTTTCAGGCGCTGGTAGTGCCGCTGGAAGCTGAACCCTTCATGATCACCCGCAAGCTGGAAGAGTCCAATGTGATTCATCGCACCTGGGTGGAAATCACCCGACCCTATCCAGACACAGGTGATGCCATCCAGATGCTGGTTGATGCACTGCGTGAATTCGGTCTGGATAAAAAGCGTATTGGTTATGAACGTAACAGTTATTTCTTTCCGGCTTATCATCAGGATTGCATTCATAACACATTGACTGACGGTAAATTGCTGGATTGTTTTGGCATCGTTGAAGAAGGTCGAGTCTGTAAGTCATCAATGGAAATTGCCTTGATGCAAAATGCTGCCAGAGCGACTGAAGCCGGCATGCAAGCCGGTATTGATGCTGTGCAGGCAGATGCCACAGAGAATGAAATCGGCGCTGCAATAAGCGCAGCGATGTTTCGTGCTGGTGGTGAGCCACCGGCCGTCATGCCTTATGTGACTTCCGGCCCACGAACTATGATTGGTCATGCCACCTGGGAAGGGCGAATTGTACAACCCGGCGAACATGTGTTTCTGGAAGTCGGTGGTTGCTATCGTCGTTATCACACAGCGATGATGCGTACCGTCGTTCTCGGAGCACTCAGTCCATCGATGTACAAGGCTCAGGAAATTATGAAAATGGCCTTGGATGCAGTGCATAGCAATTTCCAACCGGGTATGACGGTATCAGATGCCGACAATATGATCCGCAATATCATTACCAAAAATGATATCGGTGCGCGGCTGGTGACGCGTTCTGGTTACTCAATTGGCATCGCCTTTCCACCCAGCTGGGATGAAGGCTATATCGTTAGTCTCAAGCAAGGTGAATCAGCCGTACTTAAACCGGGTATGACCTTCCATATCATTCCATGGATGTGGGGAGTTGATGGCGATAAAACATGCGGGATTTCTGACACCATCCACATTACCGAAGATGGTTGCGAGTCGTTTTTCACTATGGACCGGGATTTTGTAGTGAAAGCCGATCAGGGCAAACAAAAGCTCATCTCAGTGGATAAAAATCCTAAAAGCGAAGCGAAAGCCGACAAGCAAATCGAGCGCGCCCAGAATTCCGTCAGTTAATCTATAGAGGTTCTCATGTTAACCACAACCAATCCGTATACCGGTGAAAAAATCGATAGTTTTCCCTGCCTCACTAAAAATGAAATGTATGCCCGTATCGGTGAAGCCAACACAGCTTTTGCCGATTGGAGTGACCGTAGTTTTATTGAGCGTGGCGAGGTATTACATGCTGTAGCCAAACAATTACGTGCTGAAAAACATGATTTGGCACAATTGATGGCATTGGAAATGGGTAAGCCGATTAAAGAAGGTGTGCCCGAAGTTGAAAAAGCCGCTTTTTGTGCGGAATTTTATGCAGATAATGCCGAAAAATTTTTGAGCCGAGAAACCATCGAATCAGATGCGTCACTTAGTTATGTCTGCTATCAGCCATTAGGCACATTGCTTGGCATTCTGCCGTGGAATGCGCCGCTGTGGCTGGCTTTTCGGTATCTGGCACCAGCGTTGATGGCGGGGAATACCTGTGTGATGAAGCATGATCCGCATGTGCCACAAACAGCCCAAGCCATTGCCAATGCCTTTGTCAAAGCCGGTGCACCGGAAAATATTATGGTAAATCTGCCCCTGGAAACCCCAGAGGTCGAATTAGCAATTCGGGATCCACGCATTATGGCTATTTCGTTTACCGGTTCCGGTGGGGCGGGCAGGAAAGTCGCAGAACTGGCAGGCAGTGAAATCAAGCCTTGCGTGTTAGAGCTGGGTGGCTCCGATCCCAGTATTATTCTCGCAGATGCCGATCTGGAAACGGCAGCTGATGTAGTTTGTCTGTCCCGCGTCATTAATGCCGGTCAATCCTGTATTGCCGCCAAACGCATTATTGTCGAGGCTGAAATTTACGATCATTTTGTGGAGCTGCTTAAAACTCGGCTGAGCAAATTGCAACTGGGTGACCCATTGCAGCCCAATACCGATATCGGCCCCATTGCCCGTAAAGATCTGCAATTGAATTTGCACCGACAGGTTGAAGATACCGTCGCCGCAGGTGCCAAATGTTTATTGGGTGGTGAATTGCCTGATACCAAAGGTTTTTTTTATCCAGTGACCTTATTGACCGGGGTGACACCGACGATGTGTGCATTTCGTGAAGAAACCTTTGGCCCGATTATGGCCGTTATTAAAGCAGAAGATCACGAACATGCACTGGAGATGGCCAATGACACCGAATATGGGCTGGGAGCCAGTGTCTGGACTAAAAATAGCGAGTTGGCTCAACATTTAGCCATGCAACTTCAGTCTGGACAGGTCGCGATTAACGGCATTGTCAAAACTGATCCGAGATTACCTAGCGGAGGCATCAAAGGTTCAGGTTATGGCCGGGAACTGGGACCGCATGGAATTCGTGAGTTTGTGAATGCCAAGCAAATCTGGATTAAATAAACCGGCATGCCATTCGCTGGAATGGAAAGCTACATCTCCTCTGCAGAGATATCACCCAATTAAAAAAAGAATCATGGTGATACTGCCAACCAGCACAGCCGACCAGCCAAGCGTGATGACTGTTTCAGGTCTGTAAGTGAACAACATCGCAAGAGCGAATGTGGTTATTGTCAGGATGCCAAACCATAACACCAAGCCGTTACCCACTCCCTGACTGATAATGGCGGCAATAAGTGAAGCCGAAAGCAATAGGCTGGCAATAAGCGGAGAGAGTGAACGCCATTTCATGCGTTGAGAATGTTGTTTTGGTAATTGACGATAATGACGGTCCATATTCATTGCCAGACGGGTCATTCCGGCAAAGGCTAACGATATTGCGCTTAGGGTCGCAAGCAGTGTTGTCATTGAATATTGTCTTTGAGCAAACGGGATCGGAGAGGTCTGGTTGGGGTTGGGGTTGATATAAGCTTCTCTTTATGGTTGTTTTTTACGCGTTGTGCCGCAATCGCAAAAACCAGGCTTAGTCCCAACATAGTCAGATCAAAGCCAGCCAATACCCAGTCTCCAGCCTGCAAACTGTGAATTAAATGACGGTCAGAGGTGATCATGTTGACCAGCGGCACAGCGATAAACAAGCTGGTGGCAAGATAAAGCTGACCGCGCCAAACGGCATGTATGGGGCGACAGGCTGCATAAACAAACATCAAAGACCAGCTTATAAACATGACATGTGCTTCCCAGTCAGCGCGTTGAGCTAATTCGACAGGGAGTAAGCGATTGGCCAGAAAGTAGCAGGCAATAGCGATCGGCAAACCAACGATGGTGGCCACATTGAGTCTTTCAACCAGTTTCAGACCAAGATGTTCAGTATCTCGTTGTTTTTCAAACTTCTGACGGCGTTTTTTTGCCCAGAGAACCAAGCCCGTCGCAATCATCATTGCGCCCAGCAGACCAGAAAAGAAATACAACCAGCGTAGTAATGGGCCTGCAAACAGACCTTCATGCAAGCCCAATAAAACGTCACGGGTAGCTTTTACATTTGTCTCATAAGCATGGCGTATTTCCAGTTGCTCACCGGTGACCCCATCAAATATTAATCGATTACTGCTGCGCAAGGGGCCGGACGCATGGCTGTCAGAGATGATGACTCTTGCATGCTGGTCACCGGGATTTCGGATATCTACCAGCCTAATCTGGTCTTTGCCCAATACTGTTTCGGCCGTGGTTACTAATTTACTTAGCTCGGTAAGTTCAGCCTTTTGACCACTTGAACTCACCTCTGCCGCAGAACTAAAAACCTCCTGATTGAATTGCTGGCGTGCATCGTCTGCAAAACCATAATGCGCCGAGATAATCACCGGTACATAAGCCAACATCATAAACACCAGACCAGAATAGGTAATCATCAGTTGAAAAGGCAGTGACAGCACACTGCTCAGATTATGCAGATCCAGCCAGGAGCGGGATCCTTTGGCCGGACGAAAGGTGAAAAAGTCCTTAAAGATTTTTTTATGAATAATGATGCCGGTAATCAGTGCCAACAACAGAAACATGGTTGCGATGCCGACCACAATATCGCTGATGTTGCGTGACATATAATGCAAACGCCAATGCATCTGGTATAGCAGCTGACCGCCGCCGGTATCTCTGGCGGTGAGCAAAGTATTGTCTTCAGGACTGAACATTCCGCCATGAATGGCACCATCCTGCTGCCATAACACTCTGGGAAAGGGATCGTTACGGTCAAGTGCTCTGACAATCAGCCATCTGTCTGCTGGCAAGCCATTGTTGCTTAGAAAATCTTGTGCCTGACTGATAAATTCGCCGGTATCGGTATTCAGAACGGCAACAGGCAATTCTGGCTGCATCCAGCGATCAATTTCTGTATCGAAATAACCGGCTGTACCGGTAATAAACATAAAATAGAGCAACCAGGCAAATAGCAGCCCGGTCCAGGTATGTAAGCCTGACATGGATTGACGAAAGCTGGTCTTCATCGCATCAGATCACTAAAAACCATGCCAGACTGCCAGTTAAAGCAATTGTGGCTATCAAGCCGATGTAGATCTTGCCAATGCTTTTTTGATGGAAGACCCACAGTGGCACTACGATGAAACAGGCAAAACTCATCAACATTGCCGCTAATGCAGCATCTGCTGTCGAAGAGGTTACTGCGGCTGCCAGAATGATAGATAGGGTTACCCCCAAGACATAGCCGCCAAAGATAGCGGCTATGATGCGGAGCAGTAATGCTATCCAGCGATGGATATTTGAGTTAGCTGTAATTAATGACACAAATATCAGAACTCCAGTCTTACGCCGCCAAATACAGTTCGGGGAGCACCAACGCTGATACGGGTATTGCCGCCCGATGCAACAATATATTTCTCATCGGTCACGTTTTTGACCCCCAGGTCTAAGCGCAATTGCTTAGTGTGTCCAACAGGGAGGTAATACCAGAACCCGGCATCAACCAAGGTATAGTCACCGAGTTTGTAGCTATGCTGGTTATCACCATAACGATTGCTGGCATGGGTGATACCACTGCCAAAGCCCAATCCTCTGAATGCACTCTGTGGATTCTGGAATTCATAACTGGCCCACAGGCTGGCTGTGGTGTTGGGCACATTGCGTGGTCGATTACCATCAGTTGCTTCATTAGTGCTCTCTACCTGGGCATCAAGCATGCCAATTGCACCACGCAGATTGAATCCATCGACTGGGTTGGCGGTCATAGTAAATTCGACACCCTTGGAGGTTAGGCCTCCGACAAGCTCCGGCTCACCATTAACAAATTCAACCACGTTATCTTCACGTAAATCGAATACCGCGCCAGTAATGAAGTAGCGATTATCACTGGAACTCCACTTGACGCCGGCTTCAACCTGTCGGCCTTCACTTGGATCGGAGCGGAGCACACGTTGATCGCCAGAATAAATACTCTGCGGTTCGAACGTATCGGCATAGCTGACATAGAGGTTCAGACCTGGCAGCGTTTCCCAGACCAGACCCACACCTTTGGTCAATTTGCCGCTTCGCCCTGAGTCGCTCTTATTGGTCGTGCCTGCCAGGAGATTATTTTGCTCATTGTTATTACGGAACCGTTCATATCTCAAACCAACATCCAGCGTCAGTTTGTCGGTTAATAAGATATCCATGGCAGAAAAGAAACCATGAGATCTAACGTTGGTTTCACTTGCGCTATAGCTATTGGGTGTATTGATATCATTGATTAAGGTAAACGAATCAGGATCAAATACCGTTCCGCCTATTTGATTGCTGCCACTGGCGTTTTTCCACTTCTGATTAAACTCACGATATTCGATACCGGTTGCCAGTTGAACCGGCACGATGCTGTCGATCTCGCCAATCAATTGCGAGCGGATAAATTTATGAACAACTTCACTATCACTGTTTTTAATGACTCTTCTTGCCAGCACATTGTCAGCAAGACCGGAATCTGGTCCCACAGCAGAAACTTCAGCTTTGATATCCTCGCTGGTTTCCCGACTGTAGAACAGCTTGTTAACAACTTTCCATGCTGGATTAGCTAATGGAACGACGATATTAAGTTCGAGATGATTTACCTCGGAGTCACGCTCATTCGGGATATTGCCATCGTATCGAGTCTTGTGAGAGACATCGGCTATCTGGCGTTTTGAGTCGCCGACCGGGATGGTAATCAGGCCACGGTCAACTTCACGGCGGTCCCGGGTGTATTCATGGTTCAGACTGACCAGCCAGCCCGTGTCATCCTGCCAGAGTAGTGAAGAAGACAAAAACTGGCGATCTACTTTAGTATCACGAAAGGTATCGCTGTCTTCCAGGGATCCGGTCAAGCGATAGGCCAGATTCTCGCTGTCGTCGATTGGACCTGTGAGATCAATAACTCCACGACGCTGACCATGTTCATCAAATGTGGTTGAGATTGAACCTTCACGTTGGAACTTCGGTTGTTTGGTTTCGATATTAACAATACCGCCTGGCGACATGCGGCCGATATCTGCCACCGGCCCTTTGATGATCTGCACATTATCGATAGTAGCCGGATCCACGCGGCTGGAGTTTCCAGATGGCACGCCATTGCGATAGACATTGTCATTACGTTCGAAACCGCGGATCAGGGTATGTTCACGTGTACCACCGAAACCATCTGCAACGGCCATATTAGGTGAAAAACGAAAAGTATCAGCCATTTCACGCGCCTGCTGGTCGAGCATAAGCTGTTCAGGAATCACGTCAATACTGCGCGATACCTTGTCCAGGCTTTTGGGCAGTCTCATTGCCGTGTCGGCATAACGACTTTCATAGCGTGACTGAGGTGTGCCAATAACTGATAAAGCACCCAGTTGGTATGAACTATCCTCATTCTGCATAAGTGAGGATTCTGGCAATGGTTCGCGAATTGGTTGCAGCACATAGTTGTTATTGTCTCGAATGAACTCGATATCACTGTTTTTCAGCAATTCCTGCAACCCAGACTCAGCAGTGTGTTCACCTTCTAGTCCAAAACTTTGAATTCCCTCTATTAATTGAGCATCTGCCGACAGCAAAATCCCAGCCTGAGCAGCAAACTTGCTGAGCGTGCTGGAAAGTGGGCCAGCAGGGATACCGTAATATTTTGTTTCTGCGTAGCTAAATGCTGAAAAGCTTAATAAAGTCAAAATGAGTAAACCACTTAAAAGTTGCCGATGAGCCATTGATGCGAGCTTTACTGTTTTAGTCATGAAGGTATCCGTGTTCCCAGAAAGAAAAAAAGCTATTCATGGGTTACGCCGAACAACTCGCAAAAAAGTGAAACGATTTATAACTTTTTGTAATATCACCTAGAGTCTTCTAGGACCTGTTTTCTGAAAATTAAAGAAAATCTCAGCGTTAGTTTTGTGCAGATAAACATAATTGGTTAACGTCGCGAATCCACCCGCCAAATTTTCTCATTTACCTGCCAGAAATTTACCGGCAGAGATGATTCTATGGCACTGATGATCTGATATGTATCACTCAAGGGGTAGGCTCCAACCAGTTTGAGATCACTGATGTCGTTGGAACAGATAATGTTGCCTTGTCGATATCGGTTCAGCTCAGAAACAAAATCACATAAAGGCATGTTATCGGCGATTAATATTCCGCTGGTCCATGCTTCTCGGCTGTGATCTGCATCAAGCTCAGATTCAATAATCCTATTTTCATCAAATAGTCCTTGTCGGCCGGCAGTGATCACAGTGGTTGAATTTGCTTTATGAGGTTGAATTTTTACTGCTCCTTCAAATACATTCAGCTCAGTTGTTTGATTAAGATGCCGCACGGTAAATCGGGTGCCGATGGGTGTAAGCCGTCCGTCGGCAGTATCGATTACCATTGGTCTGGCTGGCTGGATATTGTCGGGGGCAGTAGTGACCATGATTTCACCTGAAGTCACCACAATTCTTCGAAGTTTTTCGCTATAAACTGTTCTGACGCGAGTATTGGTGTTCAGCGTGATTGTGGTGCCATCATGCAGTTTAATGGTGTTGATTTCACCAATCGCCGTTTGATAGTGAATTTCTGAAGAAGCAATGAGGTTGGGGGTGAGCTGGTACCAACCAACAGCGGCTACAAAGCACACAAAACAAAAAATAAACAAGTTCTGCACTATTACAGCAGATAATTTTGTACGTTTTGTTTTTGCCAATAATGCTCGTGTTGCCTGGCTATCTGAACGATCTTTTAATTTTTGAAATGATCCAGAAACCTGTTCAATCTGTATCCAGGCCTGTCTGTGCAACGCATCAGCCATGAGCCATTCCTGCCAAAGATTTTCATCTTCCTTGTTGACTTCACCCGATTGCAATACGGCAAACCAGTCTGCGGCTTGCATCAAAATAGTGTCATTTAGTGAATTAGCTGATTTGCTGCTCATTTGTCTGCAGACAGATTGATAATTCGTAAGCATTGCAACATGGCCTGTGACATATAGTTTTTTATAGTTCTTTCCGACACGGCAAGTTTTAAGCTTATTTGTTTATAGGTCAGGCCATCGAGTTGTGATAATAAAAATGCCTGACGTACTGGCGAGGACAAGGTATCCAGCATGGAATCGATTTGTAGTAAGGTTTCTATGATTTCGGCGCGTTGTTCTTCGGAGGGATAGGTAAATTCAGGGAGAGTGGCTAACGCTTCAAGATAAGCCCGTTCCAGCTTTTGACGACGCCAGATATCGTTGACCAGACCATGAGCAATAGTAGTGAGATAGGCTCTGGGTTCCCGCAATTGAGACAGCTCATCGCGTTTGAGTAACACCCTGACAAAGATACTCTGAATTACATCATAGGCTTGCTCATCACAATCGAGTTTTCGTTTTAACCAACGATGCAGCCAGCTTCGATGTTCTTGATACAGTGTGGCCACCGGATCGGAATCATAGACATGGCCGTTGCTCAAGGTCTGCTCCATAAATAGTAATGAGAATGTTTCTCATTATTTATTAAGAGTGAAAGACTGTCAATTTTAGGATCTGCTGTTATTCCATTGCCACATTAGATCGAGCTCGCTATACACGAATAATCTTTATGGTGATTCAGTTCAGTTTTGCAGTAAATTAGCGTTGCTTAATTTGCGATGCCAGCTGTACGGCCAGTTTATCCAGATTGCTGCCCAAAGCTCGAACCAGAGCGGGGTAGCCGTCGGAGGCCAGAGTGGTTTCAATGTTGAATGGTGCAATAACCAGCAGATTTCCCTGACTATCCTGGAGTTGCCATTGTCCACTGGTTATAGCTTTGCCATTAAAATGCCCTTGAAACTGTTCAATTTCCAGCTGTAGCGTCAATGTATCCTGTTTCAAGCCACGACTATCCGAAACCACCAGCCGATCCGGAAGCTGTGAACTCAACCGATTACGTAAGCCACGGCGAATTTGTTGCGCCAGATTTTCTGCCCAAAGATTTTCCCGTGCCTGATGCAGGGTAATATCATCCAGTTGCAGCACAATGCGATCACTGTCGAGAAATTCCGCCAGACGGATGGAGCCGATGACCAACACCTGTTCAGCACTAGTTGAAACCTGTGATGTGGTTTGTGCCGTTTCCGGCAGGTTATACCGCTCGGTAGTGACAGGTTTACCGGCGCAAGCCAACAGACTCAGTAGCAGCAGTGCGCTAAATAACGATTTAAAGAATGTTAATAACATGGGGCATCCTGATTATTCAGTCGGGGCTCTGGGTAAGGGATCGCTGCTGTTTCGACGATCAAAAATCAATGCATTGGGCTGTTCGCTCAAAGTCCGGGCAACGGGTTGAATATCACGCAGTAACTTTTCCAGTCGTTGCAAAGTGCCGGTCATCTCCTGATAGGCCGAAGAGTCCGGTGACAACCCTTGAAGAGTGGTACGTATTTCCGCCAGTGTCTGATTAATGTTTGCCGGTATTTCCTGTGTTTCTGAAGCATTGACCAAAGTTTGAATGCTGCCAGTCAGATCTCGGATTTCGTTGAGCATGGTTTCTGAGCTTTCCAGCGTTCGATCCATACTGGTTAATATTGGTTCAACTTCCAGCTGATTCAGTTTGTCCAGCAAATTAGAGACTTTTTGTTCTATTTGAGCCAGACCGGTCGAGGTGGTTGGCATCACCGGCAGTCCTTCAAATTTTCTGGCAACAAACTCAACCGATTCGTCACGCTGGAAATTAAGATCGACAAATAATGAACCGGTCAGCAGATTACCTGATTTTAACGTCGCTTTTAAACCGGCATTAAGCATCCGGTCAAAGCGGGCTTTCCATTCTTCAAGATTTACTTTTTCATTACTGCCCAGTCGTTGTGGCTCTAGGCGAATCAATACAGGAATTGCAAAACCGCTCTGTGCATTGCGTTCAGGCGAAGTAAATTTCCAAGGCACACTCGAAACAGTACCGATACGTATACCCCGGAATTCAACAGGCGCACCTTTGGAAAGTCCACGGACGGTATCCTCAATCAACAATACATATTCCAGATATTGGGTGTAGGCTTCCTGACGGGCACTTTCTTCATCACCATATAAAATAAATGTGCTGTCGGCTTCAGCGGGAGCGCCAACCGGTAAGTCTTCGAGCACACCAAAAGTGACGCCACCACCTAATAAAGCCTCAAGTGAAGCAATATTGACCTTGAACCCTTCGGAGTCTAACTTTAAATCCACGCCACTGGCCGACCAGAAACGAGTACTTTCGGTGACCAGCACATCGTAAGGACTTTCGATAAATAACTGGTGACGCATTTCACGGCGTTCACTATCAAATTCGGCGCTTTCAACCCGGCCAACATTAAACCCCTGATAATTGACAGGATCACCAACACGCAATGAATTACCTAGCTGGCTAATTAAGCTTATTCGTAAGCCCTTGGCCCCTAGTGTCGAGAGGGGGGGTTGTTCAAGAACAGCAAATTCTCGTTCGCTGATATCACTGCTACCTGGCTGTAATTGAATAAAGGCACCGGAAAGCACGGTATTCAATCCACTGATGCCTTCACGGCCAATACGTGGTTTAACCACCCAGAAGCGGGAATCTTCAACCAGCATCGGCTCTGCCTCGGGATTGATACGCGCAATGATTAAGGTGTGGGTTAAATCATCGGATAAACGAACCTGTTCCACCTGACCAATATCAACATTGCGGGTTTTTATCATGGTCTTACCGGCTTCGATACCTTCGGCATTGGCCATGGTTAGGGTGATTCTTGGCCCGATCCGTGTGTAATTGTCATATATCAGCCATATTCCAATCAGTAAGGCCACAATTGGCACAATCCAGATCGGTGAAAACCGGGATTGTTTACCAGATCTGGCTTTGTGCAGATCGGTTGGTTTTTCTTCACTGGTGACGGGGGCATCACTCATTTATGGTTTCCTTGGACGGCTGTTTCAGTGCTGTTTGGGGCGAGTCCCAAATCAACCGTGGATCAAAGGTCATCGCCGCTAACATAGTGAGTATCACAACTGCACCAAACGCTAATGCAGCCGGACCGGGTGTAATCGACATGAGATTACCGGCTCTGATTAATGCCACCAGTATAGCGACTACAAATAAATCTACCATGGACCAACGGCCAATAAATTCAGTTACCCGATATAGTTTGGTTCTTGCATTCGCTGTCAGTTCGTTACTTTTCTGTACCACAATAGATAGCCAGATTAACGCCAGTATTTTGCCCACCGGGACGACGATACTGGCGAAAAAAATCACGGCGGCGATCGGCCACGATCCTTTTTGCGATAATTCAATCACCCCCCCAATGATGGTGGAGGGATTACTTTGTCCCAATAATGTTGTGGTCATGATCGGATAAACGTTGGCAGGAATATACATCACGATAGCCGCGGCCAAAAGTGCCCAGGTTCGCTGCAAACTATGCGGTAAACGTAAATGTAAAGGTTCGCCACAACGTCGGCAGTGACCATGACCGATATCTGAAACTTCGTTAATGAGTCCACAGGTGGAACAACCTGCCAAGCTTTGAGATGCAGCAGTTTCTCCGGTGCGGATACCTTTAGGAGCCTGTGGCTCTCCCGCCAGTGAAAACCACATCCAATCAGCGTCAATTGAGCGGGTAGTCATCAATAGCAAAATAGCAAAAGCACAAAACGCCCAGAACGACACGCCTAATACAATCTGTGCCATACCGGCAATTTTAATCAGACTGACCAACGCCGCGATAATAAACACATCGGCCATCATCCAGGGATTCAAGTGGGTGAGCGAACGGGCAATGCCCCGACTGAATGGAAAGGGGGCTGCACGTAACAAACCCAGTTGCAGCCATATCACACCGCATAGATAGACCGCAGGCAACACAATGATGGTTAATGCAACAATGATCGCCACCAACGGCTGATGAAAACCAATCATGCTGGTGGCGGTTTGAGTGAGTTCGATGTTGTTGCCAATACCTCTGGCTTCAAAACTGACAAACGGAAATGAAATTGCCAGAATCAAGGCAATTAAGGCACTGATGGCTAAAGCCATGCTGCGTTGGGCGGGGCGAAAATGTCGACGTACCAAAATATGACCACAGCGGGGGCAGGTGGCATGTTCGCCGCCCCGAAGTGCTGGCAAAACCACTACCCAGTCACACTCATGACAAGCACGCATTCTTCGTAGTGAAATACGGCTTTCCGGTGAGGAAGGAGCAATATCAGCAGGGATATTTTCGACTGTAGCGGGCTGCTTCAAATCAGTTTTCCGTGACGTTGTTCGAGAAAGGAAAGGTGATAGCTGGCATTATACGCATTGGCAATAGATATGTTGGGTATCAGTAGACAGATGTTAAATACCGTTCTTTTGATATGACATTTAATTAAAAACGATGTTCATTTATTGCCACAGGGTGGTTCATTGAAGCACCCAAATACCGAAAAGGATGTTGGTTAACAAATCCCCGCATCCGCTGATATTAAACTTTTAAGGAGTATAAGAAAGTGAGAGATGTTCTGTTTTTTGATTCTATGTTAACGCCAAAAATTATTACATTGGTTTATTGGCTGCTGCTGTTTTTTGCGATTGTTTCTGGACTCGGAGCAATGTTTAGCGGCTTTGGCGGAGTAACCTTTGGCAAATTCGTTATGGGATTGGGCATAATTATTGGTGGTGCTGTGGGGGCACGAATCTGGTGTGAACTGCTTATTGTGTTATTCAAAATTCACGAAAACATCAAAAAAGTAGCGGACAAGTAAATCACACAAAAAAGGGCTCGTTTAGAGCCCTTAACTTTTTGTCACTATGCTATCGAAGTGTCAGACTTTTTTTACAAACTGCGATTTAAGTTTCATCGCACCGATGCCATCAATTTTGCAATCAATATCATGATCGCCATCCACCAGACGGATGTTTTTGACTTTGGTACCGACTTTTACTACCAAAGATGAGCCTTTCACTTTCAGATCTTTGATGACCGTTACGGTGTCGCCATCCTGTAAAACATTACCGTTGGCATCGATAATCTCATTTGAGGCTTCGCCCTTGTCCATCACCTGATCGGCTGACCATTCATAAGAGCATTCCGGGCAAATCAGAATATTGCCATCCTGATAGGTATATTCAGAATCACACTTCGGACAATTGGGTAAATCACTCATTTCAAACCTCATGGTACGTTGGCATAGCGCGATATAGTACGCCAGAAGCCATTTTTTTGCTGATAAAAAGAAGTTTAAAACAGCAGAGTCATTTTCTAAAAAACATTGTCCATGTTATTTTTGATAACTATTTTAGTTGGTGTGTTTGTATGCCTGTTGTAGCTGAAGGATATCCAGTTTGTTCATCGACAGTAATGCCGACATGACTGCCGGAGCGCGCTGTTTATCCTGCAACATTTTATCCAGCATAGCCGGCACAATCTGCCAGCACACGCCGAACTGATCCTGTACCCAGCCGCATTGCAATGTCATGCCACCATTGACTAACAGTCTCTCCCAAAGCCTATCTATCTCGGCCTGATTTTCACAGCTGACCAACAATGACAGAGCATGATTAAAGGCCACATCCGTACCACCATTCAACGCAATAAACTGCTGTCCTTCAATCTGAAAAGTAATCGACAGCAATGAACCTGCAGGGCCTGGACCCGCGCTGTTGTAATACAGCCGATCCACTTCCTCACCGCCAAATACCGACAAATAAAACGTAACGGCTTGCTGGGCATTGTCGTTGAACCACAGGCAGGGCGTGATTTTTTGCATCTCAGCCACCTTGACCGCCACTGCTGTTTCTCTCGGTTTGCAATTCACGCACCGGACGGATTTCAATACTGCCATAACGGGCCGGTGGAATATTGCCAGCCAGTTGAATGGCCTCATTGATATCGCGAGCTTCCAGTAAATAAAACCCGGCCAGTTGTTCTTTGGTTTCGGCAAACGGACCATCAGTCACCGTGACCTTGCCATTGCGAACCCGCAACGTGGTAGCGGTTTCAACTGATTGCAATGCATGGCCATCAAGCATATGGCCACTGTTTTGCAGTTTTTCACCACAGGCCATACATTCCTGATTCAGGTTGTCCCATTCCTGCTGGGTCATCGCGTTCATAATATTTTCCTGGTAATACACCAAAGCCAGATATTTCATCTCACTCTCCTTAGGGTCTGTTGACCTTATAGATACCATTTTTTTGGGGGGGGTATTTTTACAAGATACATTGGCCACAATTAATCATCCACGGTGTACCAAACCTATCGACCAGCATGCCAAACCGTTTGGCCCAGAACGTCGGTTCAAAGGGCATCTGTACCATGCCGTTCTCAGCCAGTTGATTAAAGATGGTTTCCGCCTGCTGTTCATCTTCAAAAGCAATCTGCACATGAAAGCCTTGTGGTTTTTCAAACATGCCGGGCGGACAGTCTGATCCCATTAACATCCAATTGCCGACTTGCAGAGAGACATGCATGATTTTGTCAGTAAACTCGGCAGGCACTTCCTCTGCCATTGGTGATTCAGCTCCAGTCATTATCATCACAATATCGCCACCCAACACCTCGGCATAAAACTCAAACGCTTCACGGCAATTGCCATCAAATAACAGATAAGAGCTGGTGGACAGCGGTTGTTTACGGAGTTTTTGGTCAAGATCAATATGTTTCTGTAGCCCAGGTCCATCAGCAAAATCGCTCATTTCATAAAGCTGTCTGAGTTCCAGTTCAACATTGCCATCAGCATCTTCTTTCGGCCAGCGTTTGACCCAGTCCAGCGCTTCCTGTTTGGAGTTGACTTCAATAATGGTAAAGCCAGCCAATAATTCTTTGGTTTCGGTAAACGGACCATCGGTGATGATTGGTTTGCCCTGCTGGAATTTAATACGTGCTCCATCCGCAGACGGTTTTAAACCTTCACCGGTTCGTAATATGCCTGCCTGCGCCAGTTGCATATTGTAGTCACCCATCGCGGATAACAACGCCTCACTGGGCATTACGCCATTTTCAGTATCTTTATCGGCCTTGCGTAAAATCATAAATTTCATTTTGGTCTCCTTACCATGATGTTTCGGGTGTCAGATGGAACATGGCGGTTCCGGTTGTCATATCAAAAGGCAATGAAAAATGCTCGTGAACAATCAGCCATTTGCCGTCACGCTTTTGATATACCTGTGTTCCACGGATCCAGCCGACTTGTTCTTCACCGGTTTTATTATCCTTACCACCACATTGATTAAGGAAAAAACACACGGCAAGCTCACCATCCACTTTGATATCAATCTGGCCGATTTCAAATTTAGTCATGCTGCACATCTGTAAGCAGTTTTGCCAGTGCGCCTGATACTTGCTGCGATTGGTAAATTGCAATTCAGCAATCGCATCAAATGCCCGGACATCTTCGGCATAACAAGGCATGATTTTTTCAAGATTCTGGCTGAGAACGGCCTGTTTCCAGTTTTCCAGTTGTTGTTCAACTTCAGTTTTCGCGTTCATTTATCTCTCCTGTTTAAAAGGCTCATAGGTGAGCCTTATTAAGTAGTCGAATGAAAAATTACTAAATCGACAGCAAGGAAATAATTTTTGAATAAAACCGATTTTACCGCTAGGACGGAGCGGGAAGTTCAGCTAACCGCCGTTGCAGAAAACGCTGTTCAGGGACTTGTTGAGTTAACGCAAGCGCCTGCTGATAGGCCAGACGTGCTGTATCAAATTGTTGCAGCCGTCGACATAAGTCAGCTTTGGCAGCATAAATCAGGTGATAGTGATTAAGCTCACCCTGCATCAGCAATGCCTCGATGAGGTTTAAGCCAACTCCCGGTCCTTCGAACATCGCGATCGCCACTGCCTGATTCAATCTGATAACGGGGGAATCGTTATATTGCAATAGCGCATCATAGAGCCCCACTATCTGTTGCCAATCGGTCTGCTCAAAGGACTTGGCTTCTGCATGCACGGCAGCAATAGCAGCCTGTATGGTAAACGGGCCAAATCGTTGGCTTGCCAAAGCCTGGAGCACCAGCTCGCAGCCTTGCACAATCTGTTGTTGATCCCATAAATCACGGTTCTGATCTTCCAGTGTAATCAGTTCGCCATTGGCATCCACCCGAGCGTGTCGTCTTGAGTCTTGCAACAACATCAATGCCAACAAGCCCGTTACTTCCGGTTCTGGTAACAATTGTTTTAATAATCTGCCAAGGCGGATCGCTTCGCTGGCTAAATCATGTTTAACCAGCAGATCACCATTGCTGGCGGAGTAGCCCTCATTGAATACCAGGTAAATGACCTGTAATACGGATTGCAGTCGTTCAGGCAATTGTTCTGCTGCTGGCACTTCATAAGGAATAGCGGCTTCACGGATTTTATTTTTGGCGCGGACAATGCGTTGTGCCAGCGTGCTGGGCTTTTGTAAAAATGCCCGGGCCACTTCTTCAGTGGTCATGCCGCAGACTTCTCGTAAAGTCAGTGCCAGTCTTGCTTCTTCAGCCAATGCCGGGTGGCAACAGGTAAATATCAGCCGTAATTGATCGTCTTCAATCTGCTGCTCATCAAACGTTGTTTCTTCTGCGGCCAATTCATCGATCACCGTATCCAGCGAATGATCAAAGCGTTTCTGTCGCCTGAGTTGATCGATGGCTTTAAAGCGAGCCGTGGATATCAGCCAAGCTCGTGGATTATCTGGAACACCATCCATTTCCCATTTCTGCAGGGCAATTGCAAAGGCCTCATGCATGGCTTCTTCGGCCAAATCAAAATCACCCAGCAAACGAATCAATGTGCTGAGAATCTGGCGTGATTCTGTTTGGTAAATCCGATCGAGCAACAGTTTCATTTATGCATTTTTAGGCTGGTCTTGTTTAACCTAACCGACCTTTTACAGATTTTATAAAAGCTTGTTGAATCGGCAAATCACCTTGATACAACTCTTCAATTTGATTAACCGTTTCAGAATGATCCAGACATTGAACAATGCAGGCGGCCACATCAGCTCGGGAAATAAACTGCTGCTGTTCATCAGCGGGACGAGTGGTGGTAATTTTGCCGGTTAACGGGCCATCAGTTAGTCTGCCGGGACGTAAAATGGTGTAGGGCAGATGACTTTCCATAAGGTGTTTATCGGCGAAATGCTTACAAATGTTGTAATGCTTGATGGCGGGGGTGCCATGTTCCGGATCGCCAGCATCGCGGGAACTGACCATAACAAACTGTTTAATATCGTGCTGCTTGGCTTTGTCGATGGCTTTGCAGGCGCCCCATAAATCCACCAGAATGGTTTTATCGGCACCAGTTTTACCTCCTGAACCGGCGGTAAACACGACTTTATCGCAACCAGAAAAGACGTCATCTGACAGTTCATTTTCCAGATCTGCAATCACTACTTCGACGCCTAACTTTTCAAACTCGGCTGCTTGTTCTGCTTTACGTAGCATGACTTTAACCGGCAGTTGTTGTTCGGCCATCATCTGAACCAACAATTTGCCAATTTGGCCATTTGCGCCGATGACAAGGGTCTGTTTCTCTTGCATGTTTATCTCCTGTGATTGAAACACGGGACGATCTGAGGGTAATTAGAAACCCTCGGAACATGAGAACAGAGTACGTCGAGTATCAAGCAGAACTCAAGAGCGGGGAATGAGGGTGGAGCGAAACCGCCACCCAAATTGGATGGCGGTAAAAAGCTTTTTAAGCTTCGCGTGAAGATTGATAATTTTGCAAAAAGGCCTGTAAACCTTGCTGAACTAAATCATAGGTTTTATCAATATTGCTGGCAATATCACCTTGCAGCACATTCAGTCCACCGAGAATACCGCGAGCTTCTTTGAAACCTTGATCAATACCGCCACCAATAACTTTGACGAATGATTCAAGTGCTTCATCCAGCGACATATTCTGGCGGGTGCTGTAATAAGCATCAAAAAAAGCGGTGCTCATCTGCACAATTCGATCGGCAGTGGCCTCAGGTGAGACATCAAGTCCAGAATCATAGGCTTTTTGAATTGCGTTATCACCGAACTCGGGACGCAATACATCATTAATGCCTTCCAGTGCTGTTTTGAAAAGCAAAGCCATCGCACCATCGCCATTGCCTTCACTGATATTAAAAGAAACCTGCAGAATCGATAAATTCAGTTGGCTGTTGGATTCGGAAACAGAAAACTTTTTTTCCTGTGCCAGAGCAGAAATCTGCTGGCCCAAAGGAACATCCTGCTTATTGACGGGATCTTTAGCCATCGAGCTGACGGTTTGCCCAAACGGGGCAGTATTGATAGTCATATTCTTGTCCTCAAATGGAACTACGCTAAAGTTAGCGGCCAGTTAAAAGGGGACTTTAATTTTAATTTGCAGTGTCGTTGAAAGCTTTTTCTGCTTCACGGATCGGAGCCAAGGCCATGCACCAGCCCACAGCCATAAATACCAGCATTCCAACTAATATGGTTTCAAACTGGATCCCGCCGTCAATTAAAAAACCTAAAACTGCAGGTGCCAGACCCGTTGAAAATACCATTAACGCCGATTTCACACTGCGAACTCGGCCCAGATGTTCACGTCCCCACAAAACTACCAGCAAGCTATCAACCACTGGTGAAGACATGCCAAGGGAAATACCTGCACCAATCATTAAAATCAGAATGCCTGCATTGCCACCGATCAACACTGCCAGGATGATCGAAAAGGCAAAAGGCATTAAGTAGAGTCTTGCCAACAATGCCACACCCCATTCATCTACCCAGCGTCCGCCCAGTAAGGAGCCGGGAAAACGGGCAATGCCCATCGCCGTTAACCCCAGCGCATAGGCTGTTGTGGTGGCATTTAAATCCATCGTCATTTGGGCCTGAAAGATAAAAATACCGGTCAAAGTGACTGGCAAAGCCATGGTCAATGGAATAATCAACCAGAATCTTTTTTCCAGCATCGGGTTGGGTCCCTGAATTTTGTTACCACTGCTATCGCGTTTGATTTCAGGTGCATCAGGCCACGGTGCCATAAACAGTAATACCACCCACAGCAGGAATATAACGGCAGCGACTCCCCACCAGATTTGCTGCCAACTCAGCCATCCGATTAACAAGGCGATAACCGGGGCTAAAATAATTTCTCCCAGCGGCATTCCCAGGCTAACCAAGCCTAAAGCTCGGCCACGATTAAGAGTAAATTCTCGGCCCGCCAGTGTGCTGCCAAAATGTGTCATCAAACCCTGGCCACATAAGCGTACTAAGCCTAAACCAATCACTGCCGGGATCAGCCAGGGTGAAGTAGTCAGTAAAATCACGCCAGTGAATAATGCGGTCAGAACTAACAAGGCATAACGTCGAGGCGCAATCCAATCCAGTTTCTGGCCGTAATGTAGCACCAGAAATCCACTAATCATAGTGAGGGCTGCATAGACAGCACCAAACTCACCCGCAGATAAATTTAATGAATTGGCAATATCGGACTGAAACAAACCAATAAAAAAGCTTTGTCCAAGATTGCCGGTAAACAGCGCGACAAAACCAATGGCCAACAGACCAAATTGATTGCGGATCAAACTGAAATAACTGTTTGTTTGAGGAGAATTCATAGATTCCGATGGTTATAGATAAGCAGACTGAAGTTTTCCCTGGGATGGGAAAGTCTATGGTTGGGAAAATTATAAAGCACTGAACTAAGTACAGGCTAATCAACTTAAACCTAGCCTGGTGATAAAACTACTTAAATTCTAGGCACTGGTTAAATCCATTTGTGTTGAACATTCTTTAGCTTCGTAAATGCATTGTCCAGAATCTCTATAGCTTGAATCCAAAGAATTCTTTTGAGGCCATATTTCAGCTTTAAAAGACTATCCCACCCGGTTAAATTGCTTGTTAGTTATCAGATTATGGCTAATGCATTCCAAAGAGTACTTGCTTACAATAATTTACATTAATACAAATGCAAATGATTTGTGTTAGCAAATATCGGCGTGTAAACTTTTTCAAATTTATTTCAGGTAAATTTATGAAAATTGGTACACGACGAGTCATCACATTTTCTCTAGCATCACTTTGCTGCGGAATGGCAATTGCTGATACTGAGCAGCAACCAATTACAGATCTGCAACAGCAAGAAACGTCTGACAATGTCAGTCTGGATTCTCTTCATGTATATGGTGAGCCAGAGGAGACCAAATCAGCTACAAAACTGGATTTGACCGTTTTCGAAACACCTCAAATCGTATCGGTTATTTCGAATGATCAGATCCAGGATTTCGCTTTACGAGATGTAAACACACTACTTAAATATGCCCCCGGAGTAACGGTAGAGCAGGTTGAAACGGGACGAACGTATTACACCGCACGCGGTTTTGACATAGTCAATTTCCAGTACGATGGTCTGGGAGTGCCTTTTTCATTCGGACTGACTCAAGGTCATGATGACACGGCGATATATGAAAAAGTTGAAGTTATCAAGGGAGCAAGTGGTCTGATTACCGGGCTTGCTAATCCTTCAGCGACAATTAATTTTGTTCGTAAACGGCCTACTGATGAGTTTCAGGCTTCTGCAAAAGCATCTTATGGCTCATGGAATACCCGTCGAATTGATGCTGATATTTCGGGACCGATTAACGATCGGGTGCGTGGACGTCTAGTCGTCGCAAAAGAAAAAGGCGATTCTTATCTGGACCGCTATACGACTGATCGGGAAGTGTTTTATGGCATCGTTTCAGCTGATCTGACAGATACAACCGAATTGACTTTGGCTCACAGTGTAAATGACACATACAGTAAAGGTAATTCTTCTGGTGCTTTACCGCTTTTTTACAGCAACGGTACTTTAACCAGCTACGATGTGTCGACTAATACTGCCCCAGACTGGGCTTATCAGGATGTGAAGCAAACACGAAGTTTTATCGAACTGGATCAGCAGTTAAGTGAGAACTGGTCAATAAAAGCTATCTATACGGAGAATAAACAAGAAAAACAGTGGGATTCATTCTATATAACGGGTAGCCCAGACGCAGTAACGGAAGAGGGATTAATTGCTCACGCCAGTCAGTACGATGCAGAAGATAAAGAAAAAATATTCGATCTATATCTGAGTGGTCAGCTTGAATTAGCCGGCAGAGAACATGATCTGGTGGTAGGCATCAATAAAGCTGATATTAAACTTACAGGACGATCTATTTACTCCAGTACCTGGAATTATGACCCAGTAGGGGCAAATTGGGCGGCAGGTGCAACACCCCGTCCGGTCTTTGATATTTATGATGCAGCAACACAATCCACCAATATTGATCAAGATCAGGATTCGGCTTATTTTTCAACCCGGCTACGTGCCAATGACCGACTCTCATTTTTACTGGGGGCCAGAACCGTCAAAATCAAACAGGACGGCATCAGTTATGGTGCACCGCAAAAGGTGTCTGAATCAGAGACTGTGCCATATGTTGGTGCCACATACGAGATAGTCGATGGAACCATGTTGTATGGCAGTTATAGCGAAGTATTTAAGGCCCAGACATGGGTCGGGGCCGATCTGTCACCATTAGGATCAGTGAAAGGCGAAAGCAGAGAAGTTGGCATTAAACAGGAATTGAATAATGGCCGTGCCGTTTTAACCCTGGCTCGCTTTGAATCGAGACAAGAAAACTTTGGTGAATGGGTTTCACGCGATACAACGACGGGATTGAATATTTATCGTGGCATTGAGCTGGAAAGTAAAGGTTATGAAATTGAACTGTCAGGTGAAGTAATCGATCGTTTAAATATGAGCATGGGCTTCACGCATCTGGATATGGAAGACGAAAACGGTGACAAAACACGTACTTTCATACCCACTAAACAATTCAAAGTTGCCGCCAGCTATCACGTTCCTCAAGTGATCGGACTCAACGTGGGTGGTGGAGTCAGATGGCAGAATGAAATTTATTTCGGTGATGTTAAAGTTCAGGGAAGTTATGCCTTGGTAGATATGTTTGCTCAGTATCAGCTCAATCAGAACATTTCACTTGCCTTGAATCTGTATAACGTTGGCAATGAAAAATACCTTGAAAGTCCGCAATGGGGACAGGCGAATTACGGTGCATCAAGAAGTGCCATAGGCTCTGTTACCTGGACATACTGATTTTTGGATGAAAGATTCGGGCATCATATGATGCCCGAAAACTGTAAAACAGAGCTTATTCAAGCTGTTTAAAAGATGGTTTTTGCCAGAAAAATCCGCTCTAGATCCGCAGCAGGTTTTGGATGATCTCATCTTCGGTTTTACCCTGAGTGCGAAGGTTGTAGTAGTACTGGCAAAGTGCCGAGAAACTGTGCGGAGTCTGTAATGTTGGCAGCTTGGTGAACCATTCCAATCGATCTACCGCGGTTTCATTAATACGATGTTCGAGCAGCATATCTTCTAGTTGGGCGGCACGATTGGCAATCATGCGGTGACTTTCATCAAACCGGTCAGCTGCGATGACCAGCAGTTCTGCTGCACGTTCAATTTCAGCTTCTTCATCGGTCACTTCAGCTCGGCTACGTTTTACCAGCCATTCCTGTGGAGACATTTCAACCTGTCCGTCCAACCATAATGGGATCTTTGATTCATCAACGACTGGCACGGCTTCCATTTGCGGGGCATCTTGCTGATCACAGGCCGACAGCAAAAAAATAACAGATAAACAGACGATTAAGCTTAACGGTGAAGTTGCGATGGTCCGTAAAAACATATTGACTCCAGATTGTGCTTTGCCGGAAAACGACAACGATTTGGCATAGTAGAGTGCTACAGCTAAAAGCACATCAGAGTTAATCCTGATTTACTAAGGAAGATGTCCTGAGTTGTTGAAAAATCAGTCGGGTAATTTCTTAGAGTCGTGCTCGGTTTTTTTATGTTTATTGAAAAATCTGGGGTTTTTTACAATAAAAGACCAGATCCAGCGTTCAAGAAAGGATTTTGCCTGGGCTTTTTTCAAATAGCCGTAACCCAATACCGAAATAATCAATGCGCCTATCGCATCGACGATTAGGTCATACATGGTATCGGTTAATCCGGAATCATCACTGAACATGGGTTTTTGCATATTGGTGCCAAAAATCTGATCCATCGAAAATTCAAAGATCTCCCATAAAGCACCCATACCCAGAGCAAACATGAAAGCAAAAAATGCCACAAAGCCTGGTTGCATTTGCATGTGGACACTGTCATTTTCATTCATCAAATATACTAAAAGAAAACCAGTAATCCCGAGCAAAAATCCTGAGGTTGTGTGCAGCGCAATATCCCACCACCAGAACTTGGTGTAATAACCATGAACTTCGCCCAAAAAAATCGACGCAAAAATAAAGCCGATGGCCATCAGCTGAAAAACGGGGGGCACATGAACATTGAATTTTCTGGCTAGCAATATTGGAAACAGAGTAATGATAATGATACCGGTGGTAATCACTGCGTTAAGCCATTGTTGTTCCCAAATCGCCCCGGCGAGTCCAACAAATAAGAGAAACTGTAATACCAGTGTCAGTCTTCGCGGCATGGATTTGCTGGGCATAGTGGCTCCGGAGCTCTCGCAATTAATACACAATGTATGGTCTAGGACTTGTTGATCTTTCAGTTACAACTTATGCGACTCACAAAGAACAACAGGCGCTTGGTGTGAGGAATTATACATATGAGATTCTTATAACTTACGGACGTTCATCAATAATCTCAATTGTGAATCGAATTTGGCAGTATTCAGGAAATTGTGATGACTTATATGCGAATAATTTCTCTCGTTTTGGCGTTGTTTCCGCTGCAGGCTTTTGCCGAGCAGATAATTATTTTTCGTCACGCACTTGCCCCCGGTGTGGGGGATCCTGCGGAATTTGAACTTTCAAATTGTCAGACACAACGTAATTTATCTGAGCAAGGTCAACAACAAGCCATTGCGATGGGCGATAAGCTCCGTGAAATGGGCATCATCGAGGCAGAAGTTTTCTCCGGGGAATGGTGCCGCTGTCTGGAAACAGCTGAGTTATTGGGTTTTGGTACACCACAGAAACTGACTGCACTGAATTCATTTTTTCACGTATCGAATCGGCATTTAAAAAGTCAGTTTCTGGCAGATTGGCGAGCGCATATTGTCCAGAGGGGAAAGCATAAAGCGACGATCTACATTACACATCAGGTCAATATCTCTGGGCTGCTGGACAGATTCATGTCATCGGGTGAAGGAGTGCTAATAGAGGTGAATAAACAGGGTGAGCTGGAAATTGTATCGGTTTTGCAATGAAACCTTTTGCCCTGTTAAAGTCACTAAAAATGCAACATTATCAGCCTGATTGAGCTTAACCTCCCGGTGACTCAGGCTGATAGCTAATCAAGAATAATGTCTGCCTCGTGTTCAAGCCATTGCATAATGGTTGAAAATCAATTGAAGCGTATTCACCTAAGGAGATTTCACTGTCGTGTGGCTTTTTGATATGAAATGGAAGTTAACCTCGATTTTGCTGACGATGTTGTTAAGCTTCAGCCTTAACGAAGCCGTTTGGGCAGAACCCGCTGCTTCAGAAAATAATCAAGCGCATTACTCGGCACTTGCCGATACGCTGGAAAATGAACAGGCGCGAGAAAAACTGATTGCCGAATTACGTGATTTGGCAGCAGCAGCTGGCGCGATGGATGAGGCAACGGAATCAGTCAATCTGGTCGCCCAACCCACTTATGCGCGGCAAATTGCCAATAAAACCCAAGCGGTTGCACAAGAAATCGTATCAACTATTGGCGCTGGATTTTCGGTTTTATCCGGAATAGCTTCGGGTGACGAAAGTGCCTTTGATTGGCAGAAAATGCTGGATGAAATCTTCATGGTGTTGGTGGTCATCGCCAGCACTTTGTTAATGTTTTACGTACTGCGAAGTCTCGCCAGGCATGCTTTTCGCCGCGCCAATAACTGGGCAGAAGCAGATGGAGAATATCCGGCTTTCAGAAAATTCAGTGCCATTTTGCTGGCAGCCGCAGTTGATTTACTTACGGTCGTGTTAGCGTGGGTTGCGGGTTACGCCGTGGCCTTGTTTGCGGTTGGCAGCAATGGGGAAATGAATGTCAGTCAGTCGTTATTCTTAAATGCGTTTCTGGCGATTGAAATATTCAAAGTGATTTTACGCACCGTGTTTGCCGGACGCGATGCAGCCTTACGTTTGTTGCCCATCACTGCGGAAAGCGCAACCTATTGGCATATCTGGTTGGCGCGTCTGACCAACTTTATTGGTTACGGTATGTTACTGGTAGTGCCATTGGTTAACTTGAATATTAACCCTGTAGTTGGCCAATTAGTCAGTGTGCTGGTGGTATCAAGTGCATTTATTTATGCGGTTGTCGTGATTATGCAAAATCGCATTTCGGTTAAACAACGCTTGTTACTCTATGCTCAACAGGCGACGTTTAGTTTTTCTCGCGTTAGTCTTGGCATTCTGGCGCGTAGCTGGCATGTGTTGGGAATGGTGTATTTTGCCGTGTTGGCAACGACGCTGTTACTGCGTCCCGAAGATGCCTTGCCGATGATGCTTAAAGCGACATTTCAAACCATTCTGGCCTTGGTTGTTGGTAGTTTAGTGGCGAAGTTTCTGGCTAAAACCATTGGTCGCCCGGTACATGTTTCAGACGATTTACGTATGCGTTTTCCGTTGCTTGAAGAACGGGTAAATGGCTTTGTACCAAATATCTATAAAACCTTACGAATTTTGCTGATCATTATTGTTGCCGCAGTAATTCTGGATGCCTGGGGCATTTTCAGTCTTTCGGCGTGGTTAGCATCTGAAGCCGGCATGCATACTATTGGCACGGTTATCAGTGTGGCGGCAATCTTAATCGGCGCGATGGCTATCTGGATTGGTTTAGCCAGTTGGATTGAGCATCGGCTTAATCCAAATGATAACAGTCAGTTGCTGACAGCCAGAGCTAAAACCCTACTGACGATTTTCCGAAATGCGGCGGCGATTGCTTTGATTATCATGACGATGATGATCGTACTGGCAGAAATCGGCGTCAATATTGGTCCATTACTGGCAGGTGCAGGGGTACTGGGTCTGGCAATTGGTTTTGGTGCACAGAAACTGGTCCAGGATGTGATTACCGGTGTGTTTATCCAAATGGAAAATGCCATTAATGTTGGTGATATTGTCTCTGCGGGCGGCATAACCGGTACGGCGGAAAAACTTACCATACGCTCATTAGGGCTGCGTGATGTATCTGGAACCTATCATATGATTCCGTTTTCATCTGTGGATACCGTTTCCAACTTTATGCGTGAGTTTGCTTACCATTTAGGTGAATATGGCGTGGCTTACCGTGAAAATACCGATCAGGTTATTGTCCATCTGCGAGAAGCGTTTGCCGAGTTAATGACCGATCCAGAACAGCGCGTAAAACTGCTAACTGAAGAGCTGGAAGTGGATGGTGTAACAGCATTGGCAGATAGCTCAGTGAATATCCGGGTGCGAATTAAAACTCTGCCAGGTATGCAGTTTGGGGTAGGTCGTGCGTATAACCGTCTGGTTAAACAACATCTGGATGCAGCGAGTATAGAGATCCCATTCCCGCATATGACTATCTATTTTGGTCAGGATAAAGATGGTTCTGCACCACCGGCACCATTGAAAATGGTTGGTAGCTCTGACCAGGCTATTCAGCTTGAGCAAAAACAAAAAACGAATAAGCCAAAATCTTCTAAATCCAATCCCAAAGATAAAGAGGATTTTGACGAAGAGCACTAAGCTTTAATTGAAACACCCTGTTAAGGCCGGCAGGGTGTTTTTTTATTTAGCCATTGAGCCTTTGCCGAATCAGATGTTGCATATTTCTGGGGCCAGTACAGTTATCACATTCAGTCAGAGCAGTCTGCAAAGCAGTGTCCGCCGACTGATAATCCTGTTTTAAATAAAACAGGGTGGCTGTCATCAACGAAGCATTCTGATAATTATCCAAAAGATCATCTATAACCAATTGCAAACCAGGATCGGCACTGAAATAACGTAAATCACGGGTGTCAGCTTTTAACGCTAAATCTAATGCCCAAACCGCCTTGGCTGGTTCACCTTGCAATGCCGTCGCCAGAGCGAAGCCAACTTGTGGCAGCGATGCTTCTGGATCCTTGCTGGATTGAGCTTTAAATGCGTTTATGGCGGTGGTGGCTTCATAACGCGATAACGCTTCCCAGCCATCCACAGTGGCATGACGGGAAATAGTATTGGTTTGTGTAACTACATTAGGTCGACTGCTGGCATAACTTCTGAGCGGGGCTACCGTTTGATAACTTTGAGAGTAAATCAGTGGCGCTACGATACTGATATTGCTACCGCGATAACTGTAATAACCTGAATGATGGCGTGGCCGGGGGGTGTCGTAATGCCGATAATGCGGTTTATAGGTGGGATAGCGGTGATGGTTAAGCCTTGGATCTAACCCAAAAGATCGATGACCGGCAATTCCAGTAGAGGGATAGCGATAATAGCGTTGACCGGAAAAACCAGCATGAGGTCGATGATGAAGGTTTTGGCCAAGCTGCACATTAACCGACACATCCGCATAGCTGGTTTGGCTTGTCATTAATCCCAATAATCCACTAAGCAGGCTAGCGGCCAATATGGGTAAAAACAGGGTTTTCAATAATGACATAGCCATTACCTCGCAATTGGCTGGCTGATGCAATTCAGACTGTCCGTCGAATTGTTGGTTCAATACTGGTAATAGAAACTCAGGTAAAGCAATGTTTCAGCGAGCTTTTTGATATGATGCTCGCTTTCTTTCCTTCTTTAAAGCTCCCCATGTCTGTTACTGATTTTTCATCACTAAATTTACCTGCCGAACAACTGGCTGTCCTTGATTCTCTCGGTTATACGCAAATGACCGCTGTACAGGCACAAAGCCTGCCGCTGATCCTGCAAGGCAAGGATGTTATTGCTCAAGCCAAAACCGGTAGTGGTAAAACGGCTGCCTTTGGTATTGGATTGTTACAAACGATTCAACCAGATTTCTTTGCTGTTCAGGCGCTGATTATTTGTCCTACACGTGAATTAGCCGATCAGGTAGGTAAAGAATTACGCCGTTTGGGTCGAGGTATTCCCAATCTCAAGCTGGTGATGTTATGTGGTGGTAAACCTTTAGGTCCGCAAATAGCGTCGTTGGAATACGGTGCACATATTGTGGTTGGCACGCCGGGCCGGATTCAGGATCACCTTAAAAAATCCACGTTGAAGCTGAATAAAGTTAAAACTGTGGTGCTTGATGAAGCCGATCGCATGCTGGATATGGGCTTTGTTGATGCGATGCAAGAGATCATCAGACAGACACCGAGTTCACGACAAACCCTGTTATTCTCAGCGACCTTTCCCGACGGCATTAAACAGATTAGCCGCACTATTCAGCGTGATCCAACAAGGATTACCGTTGAATCACAACACCAGCAAACAGTGATTGATCAGCTGTTTTATGAAATCAAAAAACATGAACGTAACAAAACATTGCTAATGTTATTCCAGCATTACCAACCCAAAAATGCCATTGTTTTCTGCCATACCAAAATACAATGTGATGAAGTGGCAGAGTTGTTGAGAAATAATAAAATTGACGCGCAACCGATTCATGGCGATTTGGAACAACGTGAGCGGGATCAGGTGTTAGTGCGCTTTGCCAATCAGAGTTGTCCTGTTCTTGTTGCTACGGATGTGGCTGCACGCGGGCTGGATATCAAAGCGATTGAAATGGTGATTAACTATGAATTACCACGAGATCCGGAAGTCTATGTGCACCGTATCGGTCGTACCGGGCGGGCAGGGGAGTCTGGTCTGGCCATGAGTCTGGTGGCTGAAGCTGAAGTGCCACGCATGCTGGCAATTGAAAAATATCAGAAGAAACCTTGTCGCTGTGATGTGCCGGCTTCTTTGGATCGTGATGATAGTTTTACACTGGAAGCTAATATGGTGACCATTCAACTGGATGCGGGGCGTAAAAACAAACTCCGTCCGGGAGATATTTTAGGTGCTTTAACCGGAGATGCTGGTTTGGACGGAGCCGATATTGGCAAAATCGATATCTTTGATATGTCGAGCTATGTGGCTGTCAACAAATCGGCATTACGTCAGGCAATGAATTATCTGGCGGATGGCAAAGTTAAAGGTCGTGCTATTCGTGCCCGCAAGATTCGCTGATTTTTAAAATGTTTTGTGTTAAAACCTTAATTAACATGTGGAAAGAGTTCACCTAACGGTAAACCCTATCGAGTTTTGTTATGACCGATTTGATAAATGATGTACCCACCGAAAACAATGTTTATAAAACCCTGTTGGAATCGACCAAAGCGATTCCCTGGAAGCTAGACTGGGCAACATTGCAATTTACCTATATCGGTCCACAAATTGAGGAATTGCTTGGCTGGGAATCTGCCAGCTGGCAAACGGTAGAAGACTGGGCGACTCGTATGCATCCTGAAGATCGTCAGTGGGTCGTCGATTATTGTGTTTCGCAGTCCCAATCCGGCATTGATCACGAAGCAGATTATCGGGCGCTGCACAAAAATGGTGGTTATGTGTGGATCCGTGATGTGGTCCATGTTGTACGTAAACAAAATGGTGAAGTCGATTCATTAATCGGTTTTATGTTTGATATCACTGAGCGTAAAAAAACCGAACAAGAACTGTTCAAGCTGCAAAAAGAGTTGGAAGAACTGTCATTCAAAGACGGCTTGACTGGCGTGGCCAATCGCCGGATGTTTGATAGTGTTATCGAAACTGAATGGCTCAAGGCTAGGCAGAATAAACAGCCATTGTCATTGATCATTATAGATATCGACTTTTTCAAAGAATATAACGATTGTTATGGGCATTTGCAGGGTGATGATTGTCTGAAGCAGGTGGCATCAACCTTAAATGGCGTTGCCGCACGTTCGCGTGATTTTTTCGGACGGTTTGGTGGCGAAGAGTTCGTGATGTTGTTGCCTGAAACTGATGAAAATTCTGCCTGGTCGGTGGCAGAACGCTGTCGGCAATCTTTATTTAAAAAACAAATTCCCCATGAACATTCAAAAGTAAGTCAGTTGCTAACCATTAGTCTCGGCGTCAGTACGATGATTCCTTCGCAAAATGGCGATCACACTGAACTAATCGACAGAGCTGATAAACAGCTTTATCAGGCCAAGCAAAAAGGACGCAATTGTATTCAATCTGCTTAAGCTAGATTACCGCAGGTACGATTGGTCGACATGGCCACACCCATCGTTTTAAGGGGGGAAGACCAGATTATTTGAATATGCCGCGACTTCTTTGAATTGTAAACCAGGATTATGCTGACGTTTGGTAGAGGCAGCTTTACCCAGTCGGTTATTTATCTCCACATGAAGCGGTTTGATATTCAGGACAGTAAAGTGATTGCAATACGGCAATAATGCGCAGCGCGGCGTCGCCGTTGAGTCGGTAATAGACGGTTTGTGAGACTTTGCGGGTCACCACTAATTCAGCATGACGCAGACTGGCAAGGTGTTGGGATAAGGCAGACTGACTAAGTGGTACCAGCTGATTAAGTTCACTCACGGACAGCTCTTGATTTCCCAATGCACATAAAATCATTAGCCGATGCTCATTGCTCATTTGTTTGAGTAAATCTGCCGCAGCTTTGGCATAACTATGCATTTCACTCATGTCAGGAAAAGACAGGGTGTTAGTGCTCATGGAATGTCCTTGCAAAAACAATGTTGCAAGTATATTTGTTTTTTCTAAATTAGCAGTTAATGATTTACCCGGCTAAAAACAAAACACGTTTTGGATGAAGAGAAAGAAACAGCTGGCGAGCACACGCCAGCTGTGAGTGCGTTACTCTATTTTTACAAATTCGCTGACCGGCACGCCCGACATCACCTTTTGTAACTCATTAGCGTTTAAGGCAAGTGCATAACCCAACACACCACTGCCGATAATGACCTGATCGAATTGGAATGCACTTTTATCAGCTAAAACCGTTACAGCTTCAGGTAAAGCAATTGGCGGCACGGCACCGACCACATAACCCGTGGCTTCCGGCACTTCATCAAATTCAGCCATGCGCAGTTTCTTCTCACCCAGATGTTTTCGTAAAGCTGCCCAATCGGCTCGTCCGCCTCCCGCCATTGCCAATAACACGAATTTATCCGATCCGGTTTTAAATAACAGGCTGCGAATTACTGAGTTGGGATCACGGCCCTGGCTGCTAAGTAATTCCTCCAGGTTACGAATAGGTTTTTTATCCTCACTGAGCGGAATTTCAATCACCTCATAATGAATAGCATGTTTCGTTAATAATTCGGTGACTGGGGAGCTGATAGTCTGGCTCATGGGTTCTCCATCAAAGTAATTCGAAAACGGTACTGTATGAATTTACCACCGAAACTGTCAAAGCATGAAAGTAAGCAGACCCAAAACCATAAAGACACTACTGGCTGCATAACGCGCTGCATTTAACGGTAATTTTTGCATCAATTGATGACCAAATAATACAACTGGCACATTCGCCAGCATCATGCCAATGGTTGTGCCCAATGTAACAAGAAAGAACTGCTGGTATTGGGCGGCCAATATAACGGTAGCAATTTGAGTTTTGTCGCCAATCTCGGCCAGAAAAAATAACACCAATGTAGCGACAAAAGCTCCATAACGATTCAGATTGGAAGACGCATCTTCTTCTTTATCAGGAATTAATATCCATAACGCGACGGCAATAAAACTGAGACCAATAAGTAATTGCCCAGTTTGCGGGGAAATAAACTCGGTGATCCACACGCCCAGCCAGGCGGAAAGACCATGATTAAGCAGGGTGGCGACTAAGATGCCGAATATGATGGGAAGGGGGGTGCGAAAACGTGCTGCAAGAAATAAAGAAAGGAGTTGGGTTTTATCACCAATTTCCGCCAGGGCGACGGTGGTGGTTGAGACAAAAAATGCTTCCATGAGATTAGGTACTCAGGCGGGATAGAAACCAAAGGCAAATAACAACTACCCGCCTATGGAGTTGTTATTTGCCTCAGGTCTTGCCAATGCCATTCTAGCGAATGACACGAATCTGCCATGCGTCTTGAGGACACAAGTATGTTGACAGATTCACGCACTAGGTCATGTTTATCTCTCATCAGCGATGAGAGATAAACATGACCTAGGTGGGTAGACTACTCCCCTAAGACAGCTGGCATTATAAGCATGCTGCTAATCAGCTGCAATCAAATTTTTTAAAGCCCTACTTAAATTCTCAGTTGCCAAGTAGGCTGATTGTCTTGATCAATAATGTTATGTGCGATCAACCATTGCTGCGCATCTTCAGCATCTTCTTCAAACCAGGTCTTGGCGCTGCCTAGGCGAAAGCTGTATCCCCAACTGTCCATATCCTGCATCATGCGATCACTACCCATATCAGGCAGAAAATCACTGAGCAGAATTTGCAGATAACAGACGCCGTTTTCTTCGTCGTAATCTCCCGCCGCATCGGTATCTAATACAGTCCGACGTTGACTATCCATACAAATAAAATGACCGGCTTCATGCAAGGCAGAATGCACTGGTGTGTCTAAACGCAATAGCAATTGATTACCAACCAGACCGGCTTCACGTTCACCAAAAAAACTGCCGGGAATGGTTTCATGCTCAGCAACTTGTTTGATTTCAATGCCGTAAGGTTGAAGCAGTTTTTGCAGTTGTTGTTGGTAAAACGCCGTGCAGTTCAGCACATCTTGCGGATCAGACACGTCGGGCATCACCAACAATATGGTTGATGACTAAACCGGCCAGAGTTAAACCAAAAATCGAAGGCATATAACTCACGGTGCCGTTTACTGCCCGGGCGCGTCCACGACTGACGGGTTCAGGTGGTAATGGTGGCAAAGGATATTCCAGTGAATAAACGGTTTGAATACCCTTACCGACACCTCGTTTACGTAAATGCGAACGCAATTGCTTGGCGAGTTTGCAAATAGAGGTATTCATTAAATCGCCGGTCCGCACCTGAGTGGGATCAAGCTTGCCACCAGCGCCCATACTGGAAAATACCGGTAACTGATTACGCCAGGCAGTTTCTAATAACGTGGTTTTACTACTCATGCTGTCAATCGCATCAATGATGACGTCAAAGCCTTGATTGAGGGTGTCGGGAATACTTTCCGGGGTTAAAAAATCAGTTATAAGGTTCAACTCGCATTGCGGATTAATATCTGCGATCCGCTGCGCCATAACCTCAACTTTGTGTTTGCCGACAGTCGAGTTCAATGCCACCAGCTGACGATTCATATTGGACGCTGACACCACATCATGATCGACCAGCGTCATTTTACCCACACCCATGCGCGCCAGTGCTTCAGCAGTAAATGAGCCAACACCACCCATACCCGCCAGAAAAACATGACTGTTTTGCAGCCGTTCAATGCCAGTATCACCGAGCAGAATATGTGTCCGCTCAAAGAGCGGGTTGCTGTGCGCCATTCGTATTCCTCTACAACTAATGTTTTGATTGGGGCTATTTTCCGATAACCGTCCGGTAATGGCAAAAGACCCTGTTAGGGATGAGGATTAAATTGTTTTACCGAATGGAAGAAATCCTGTTCAACGGCATCGCCGCGATAACGTAAATGCAGATAAAGATCACTGATGATTGAAATTTGTTGTTGATACGCGGGTAGAGCCAGCCGCGCTCGATGCGCAAAATCTTCTGGACCTTCATTGGGCTGACGCACAATGCCATGTCGGGCCAGCTTGTTACAAAATTTTTGATAAAAGCGTTGTACTTTATCAGGCGATATAGACTTCAGTTTTAATGTTGTCCAGGCAATCCAGCTAAAAATAAGCGCAATACCGATTGCCAGCCACTGAATCATTTTCTGCCAGTCAGGTTGTTGCATGCCAAGTTTTTTAAGTAACTCAAGCTGTCTTTCTGGCCCATAACTGATCACCCACATATCCCAGGCACTATTCAACGCATCCCAATTATTTTTTGCAGACTGCCACATTTCTACCAACCGATCATTGTTGGCAATGACCCTTGGAGAGCGTCGTTCAGCCGGTAATAAATCACCTATGCCAAAATCTACCCGGTGAATCGATACCGCAGCAGTAGGATCAACTCTGATCCAGCCTTTATTCGGCAGCCAGACTTCTGTCCAGGCATGGGCATCGCGTTGCCGAACGGTCAGAACTTGATCGACTGGATTGATTTCACCACCCTGATAACCCGTCACAATGCGGGCTGGAATGCCGCCAGCACGCATTAATACGGTGAAGCTCGCCGCATAATGTTCACAAAACCCCTCTCGGGTTTCAAACAGAAACTGGTCAATACTATCGCCGCGCAATGCTGGAGGCGTCAGGCTGTAGCTGAAGTTCTGCTGGCCAAAATATGCTAAAACGGCAGCAATATATGCCTCATTTGTTTCACTTTTTTCGAGCAGCTGTCTGGCCAATTGCTGACTGCGTGGATGACGATCATCCGGCAGATTCAATCCGTAACCCAGATACCGATCCATTTCGGGATTAAACTGATACTGAGTATGCGATGTTAATTGATACTGCACGCGTTGCTTGATGACATCGCGGCTATTTAATTCACCATCCGCCGTGAGCTGGGTCTGCATGTTCTGCGGATAGGTCGTGGGGAAATCCAAAGCAAACAACCAGCGTCGGTCGTGTGGTTCCAAGGTCATGCTGTAGGATGATGTTTCACCAGTGACATGAATTTGTAAGACCTGATCCTGTTTCTTCTGCTGCTCATTCAAAGGCAGCCAGCGTTTCCCGTCGGTATGCCAGAAGACTGGTCCGCGCCAATAAAGATGCTGCCGGTCAGGAAACTGGTTGTTCTCGAACTTAACGCGAAAGGCAATGGCATCGGATTGAATCAGCTGGCTGATATTGCCAATAGTGATGTCATCAGACATGCCACTGATAGCACTATTTCGTGGTGGTACTTCGCCTAACGTCATGCTGTCCGGCAGGCTGTCGGGGATATTCATCGCATCATTGGGCAGCCCCCAGATAGGCCCGGAAATACGTGGAAACAGCACAAACAATAACAGCATTAACGGTGTGGCTTGTAACACCATAATGCTGGCTTGTTTAACGCGGTTTTTAGCCGAACTATCAGTTTCATTGGCGGTAATCAAACAACTGGTCAGCAGGATCACATTGACCAACATCAGAACGACGATAGGGATGCTCTGATTAAAGAAAAAGTGGGTTATCACCAGGAAAAAACCCATAAAGCAACTTAGATAATAATCCCGCAGACTTTTGACCTCGACAATCTTAAAGGCTGCCATAGTGGTCAGTAATGCTACGCCTGCATCGCGACCAATGGTCACGCCATAACTGTAAACGACCAGTATGATGGTCAACACTGCGCTGACCGAGTGCAGTACTTTCAACAGGCGTTTATCGGCGGGTAACGACCAACCGCGCCAGCTATGCATCATTCGCCAGCTCATCATTAACAGGAATATCAACGCCACCCAGATGGGCTGATAGAAAAAATGCGGAATGGCAATAATCGTCAGTGTCACCATTAACCAATGAATGGCGCTTGAAGATGGGGCGATAACCGGCTTTTTACTGGCCATACAATGCCAGAGTTTGCAGACATTGATGCCGATGCTGTTCACCACGATTGATGGCAATGGTTTGATTTGGCATAACCAGCCCGTATTGCATTCCGGCTGCATCGGCGGTGAGGATCCACTGACACAGCTGAGATAACTTGGCTTCGGTATCTGGCAACTCAGCCACATCTTGCCATTGCAACCGCAGACTCTGTCCTGTCGGACTACTGAACTGTTTGGTACGCAATATTCCATCCCGAGCCAGAGCTTTCCAGGCAATATGCTGTCTGGCATCACCTTCTCGATAACGATGAAAACCGGCAAAATCATCAATCCCTTGATGATGTTGCAAAGCACCACTTTCTTCCATAGCCGAGGCGAGTGGCATAGGCTTGTTACCGATGGGCTTGGGGTAAACCAATACACGCTGTTGAATATCAATAAAAAACCAGCTGAATAACAAACCAACCGGATAAATACTGGACAATCGCAGTCGACCTAAATCCTGCCAGCCTCTGTGCTGGGAGGGGATTGGAATCAGATGCAGACTGTTTTGTTCTGCAGCAATGAAAGCGACTTTATACAGATTTTCATAGCGGGAAAATTTTTTAAACGGCCACCAACTTGTGGCAGAAGGAGCTGATAGATAGGCGATTTCCAGTTGCCGAATGGGACGCGGAGTTTGATTGGTAAAGGTTATCGGCAACAGAATGTTTTGCTCACAAAAGGTCGGTTCAGCTTGCCCAAGCTGATAATCCAGCTGTCGTACATTGCGGTAGCTGTGATGCATTGCTACATGACCGACACCTACCAACAAAAAGCAGAGTAAATGACCAAGGCTATTGTTGTAATTAATGGCGCCCAGCAACATGACCAGAATTAAAATCGAATAGCTCAAGCCATAGCGGCTGGGCAAAATAAATACCCGGTAGCGCTTTTGTTGTCGCCAGCGCTGCCAGTATTGACGCAGTATTAACATCAGGGAATTGCCACCTGCTGCAGAATATCGTTCGCCCAATCAGCAGATTGCAGATGTTCTCGCGCTTGCAGACGATGCTGCACAATACTTGGAAAAACCGCCTGCACATCTTCGGGGATCACAAAATCCCTACCACTTATCATTGCCCAGGCTCTGGCAGCTTGAATCAGCCCCAAACCTGCACGCGGAGATAAGCCGTTATAAAACTGACCGGTTTGCCGGGTATAGGCTAATAAGGCTTGTACATAATCAATCAGTGCATCACTCAAAGTGATTTTGCTGGCTGATTGCTGTAATTCGAGCAATTCATCTGGGGTGATTTCAGCACTAAGCTTTTTTAGCATCTGCCGTCTATCTTCACCAATCAATAAAGCGCGTTCGGCCTGATGATCTGGATAGCCGATTTGGATGCGCATCAGAAATCGATCGAGTTGCGATTCTGGCAGTGGGAATGTGCCAATCTGATGAGTGGGATTTTGCGTGGCAATGACAAAGAAAGGATCTTCCAGTGGATAGCTTTCACCTTCAATGGTGACTTGTTGCTCTTCCATGGCTTCCAGCAACGCACTTTGCGTGCGGGGTGAGGCGCGGTTAATTTCATCGGCTAACAGTAACTGGGTAAAAATCGGCCCGCGATGAAAACTGAACTGATGTTTTTCGGGGTCATAAATTGATACCCCAAGAATATCTGCTGGTAGCATATCGCTGGTGAATTGCACCCGCTGAAAACGTAAGCCTAAAGTAGTGGCCAGTGTGTGTGCCAATGTGGTTTTGCCGACTCCCGGTAAATCCTCAATCAATAAATGGCCACGGGCTATCAGACAGGATAATGCCAGTTTGACCGCGTGTTGTTTGCCAAGAATCACCGCGTTAATAGCATGGAGTATGCGGTCAGTGCTGCCTTGCGTCATGGAAAGTCCTGTATTGATGTAGGTTATGGTTGATGTCGGAATAGACATGTTAGTTTGTTCAGGGTTCTTAATCATTTATACATAAGGATTTTATATGTCAAACGAAGGTTATCACGAGCCGTTTAACGAGTTATCTGACGAAACTAAAGATATGCACCGTGCAATAGTTTCTCTGATGGAAGAGCTGGAAGCCGTAGATTGGTATAACCAGCGGGTAGATGCGTGTAAAGATCAGGAGTTGAAGAAAATTCTTGAGCATAACCGTGATGAAGAAAAAGAGCATGCAGCGATGACGTTGGAATGGATTCGTCGCAAAGATAAAAAAATGGATGAGCAATTACGCGATTATTTGTTTACTGAAGGCGAAATCACGCATCATCATGATTAGGGCTTTTTCAGCTCACAACAGAAGCGGAGATGAAAGATAAACAAGCCCTAGTCAGATACTGAAAAGTCGTCGACAATTCGAAGTGGTGACTTCGGCGATATACTCGCTTGATTCGCCACGTAATTGACTGAGTTTTTCCAGGATCACCGGGATATTTTCAGGGGTGTTACGCTGACCCTGATAACCGCAAAGCGGCATATCCGGCGCATCGGTTTCCAGCACTATTTGCGATAGAGGCAAGTCAGTAAACAGCCTTTGCAGTCTTTGCGCTCTTGGATAAGTCAACGCACCGCCAATACCTAATAGAAAATTGAGAGCGCGATATTGTTCAGCTTGTTGGGCGCTGCCACTAAAAGCATGCACGGTGCCACCAGGTAATTGTTTTTGGCGTAACAGTTTGAGAACATCATCATGAGCTTTGCGCACATGCAGAATAACCGGCAAAGCGTATTTAACAGCGATATCCAGCTGGGCTTCAAACAAGCTTAATTGGGCAGCTATATCGGCGTCAGCGACATAAAAATCCAGGCCGATTTCACCAATCGCGACCGGCTTGTATTGTTGTACCGCCTGTTCCAGAAGTTGTGCTGCATCTTCAGGATGTTCTTCCATAAACATCGGATGACATCCTAAAGCCAGCGAAAGCATTGGGGTACTGTTACATAACTCGATTTGTTTGGGCCAGCTACTGACAGTGACACCTGGGATCACAATTTTTTCGATACCTGATTGAAGGCAGTTTTTCAGGATAGTCTGACGATCTGCATCAAAATCGTTAAAGTCGAGATGGCAATGACTGTCAATCAGGTGCAACATGTTGAGACTGCCTTTATAAACAGAGGAACATATCATGTCAGAAATCTATCATGAAGCCAGTAAGCCACATGAGCGCTTAATGTTCAACGTGGCGATATTTCATTTTTTGGTTCCGGCGATTTTGTTTGGCACCCGAAACCTGTGGTTGATTTTCTCATTATCGCTGTTGGGTTCCCTCGTCATGATTGGCTCAATTGCTTATAAAGCACATTATTCACAACATGAGTCAGCACTGGTTCAAGCTCATTGGAAGCTGGCCTGGAAACGCAGTGTGTATCTATTAGGTGCGTATCTGGTCGCGGCAATAATATTCGGTGTTGGTTCGTTTTTATTGATGGCACAAGCTGATGAAAGCATGCGATTTATTCAACGTTCAGTATTGGGATGGTTTGCTTTGGTACCGATCTCGTTAACGTTAATTGCGTTGATCGTGCTGGAGGGCAGTGCGTTGGTGCAGTCGCGCAAAGGCATCATGCCATCAGAGATGAAGTTATAAGATTATTTTGTTTCGATAACTATTGTCTCACTGCGTGCCAGCCCCTCGCCACGAGGGTCGCTGGCGGCACTGAGATTGCTTGTTAATTTATCTGCGACAATCACCTGCATATTGCCAAACTGACGGTTTAATACATCCAGTTGGTGGCCCCGATTAAGCAAATCCTGTTGATCCGCTTCACTGAAACCGGGCGTTTCCATCTGTACCCGATCTGGCAGATATTGATGATGTAATCGTGGTGCAAAAACAATTTCTGCCGCGTCCAATCCATCCATAAAATGCAATATGCCTTGCATGACCATGGTAATAATTCTGCTGCCACCAGGCGTACCAATAACCAATAGCCGATCATCATTTTCAACAAAGCTTGGTGTCATGCTGGAAAGTGGTCGTTTGCCGGGTTCAATGGCATTGGCGGACTCACTGACCAGATCATAGGCATTGGGGCTGCCACTTAACGCTGAAAAATCGTCCATTTCATTATTCAGCAATACGCCGCTGTTGCCAGCAACAAAGCCGCTGCCAAAAGGAAGATTAATACTAAGCGTGGCGGATACTCGATTACCATATTGATCAACTATCGAAAAATGCGTGGTGTCTTCACCTTTATTACTGAATTCATCCGCTAAATCATCACTTTTGCTGGCAGTTTCTGCATCAATATCGGCAGCAAGCTGCGCCGCGTAATTGGCATCGGTCAAATACTCCGGCACCTCGACAAAATCACTGTCACCTAAATGTACAGTGCGTTCGCGATAGGCCCGCCGCATGGTTTCAATCAACCAATGCCGTTTTTGCTGGGCGGTTGCCTGCAGATAATCCAGAGTATTCAATTGATTGAACATTAAACTGATTAACTGTCCGCCAGCTGACGGTAAAGCGGCGGTGGTAATGGTGTAATCGGCAAATTGGGTTTGCACAGGCTGACGGATTTTCAGTTGATAGTCGGCCAGATCCTGCTTGGTCCAGATACCGCCAGCGGCTTGCACTGCATCCACCATCTGATCAGCGATTTTTCCTTGATAAAAACCATTGCGACCATGCTTGGCAATGGCTTCCAAGGTGTTCGCCAAATCCTGCTGGATAATCATTGTGTCTAAAACGGGGATCTCATCGTTATCTAAAAATATTACTTTTGCTTCAGCATTTAATGCCTGTTGCCGAAATCCCATATAGCGCTGATAACGCGGTGTGACAGCAAAGCCTTCTCTGGCAAAGCGAATTGCGGGCGCGAGAGTAATCGATAGTGGCAACTTACCGTAATGCTCAGCTAAATAATCCAGTGCAGCTGGGGTTCCTGGAATGGCCGCTGCCAAGGGACCATTAAGTGAAAGCTCGCGAAGTACCTCGCCATTTTCATCCAGATACATATCCCGATGTGCCCTGGCTGGTGCGGTTTCACGACTATCGAGCATGATTTGATGCTGATCGGCATCTCGATGTAATAACCAGAAACCGCCACCACCTAAACCAGAGCCTGCTGGTTCAACCACCGCAAGAGCAGCACTGACGGCTATTGCGGCATCAAAGGCATTACCGCCTTGTTGCAGAATTTCAAAACCGGCTTCAGTCGCTAAAGGATGCGCAGAGGCAATTGCCGCTTGTCCGCTTTGATTTTGAGCAAAGCTAAGCGGAACAAGAACTAAATAGAGTATTAAGCTGGTGAATAATCTCATTGAGGCTGTTTTTGTTGGGCGGCAAGCCTATCCTGTTCTCTACGTCTGGCTTTTTCCAGTCGGTGATGTTCGGCTGCTTCGTTGGATTCCATTCCTATATGCGCTTCACCACGTTGCCGGGCGAGTTGAATCTGTTTTTCACGTTCAGCATAGCGGGCTTTTTGATCGGCAGTGGTTTTGTCAAAACAATGCGGACAGGAAACACCACGCTGATATTTATCGCTCTGTTTATCTTCTTCAGTTATCGGTAAGCGACAGGCGTGACACTGATCATATTCGCCTTTTTCAAGGCTATGATTGACAGTTACCCGTTCATCAAATACAAAACACTCACCTTCCCAGAGCGATTCCTGCTCAGGCACATCTTCCAGATATTTGAGAATGCCGCCTTCAAGATGATAAACCTCTTCAAAACCTTGTTCTTTCAAATAGGCCGTGGATTTTTCGCAGCGAATACCGCCGGTGCAGAACATCGCGACTTTTTTATGTTTTTTTGGATCCAGATGTTGTTTTACATATTCCGGAAATTCACGAAAACTTTCGGTGTGCGGATTAACAGCGTTTTTAAATGTGCCGACCTGTACTTCATAGTCATTACGGGTGTCGACCAGCAAGACATCAGGATCACTGATCAACTGATTCCAGTCTTTGGGTTTGACATAGGTACCGACGGATTGTTTGGGGTCAATACCTTCAACACCCATCGTGACGATTTCACGTTTTAATTTTACCCGGCTGCGCAGGAATGGTGGTGTATCGGTATACGATTCTTTGTAACTCAAATCTTCTAATCTGGGATCGCTGCGCAAATAATTCAGCAATGCATCAATCGACTGACGCGAGCCGGCGACAGTGCCATTAATACCTTCCTGTGCCAGCAATAAAGTGCCACGCACTTCATGATCGAGCATGAATTTGAGTAACGCTGGTTTAATCGCAGCGTAATCTTCAAGTGTGACAAATTCATATAGCGCGCAGACCACAGTTTGAGCCATAGTTGGTATTCCGTAACTAGTAAAAAGCCCCATATTTTACAGGGAGATTGTTGGGTCGTGTATGCTGACTTGACAGCAAGTCTCAGCAAGCAGTAAATGATTTTACCAATCAACACAGCGAGGTGTGAAATGGATGAATTGCAACAACTTAAAATAGAAAGTGAACAGTGGCGGGCTGATCATCTTCGCTGGTTGGCCGATGCTGACTACTGGACGCATCATACCCAACGACTGGCTGCTGTGTTACATAAGCTTGAACGTAGTCTACCGGAACACAGTGCCAAGCTTGATCAACATGTCAGATTGATCATGCAACATGAAGAAACTATTAACCACTACGAATGTGGGCTTGACCCTAATTGTATGTCCACTTGTGACAGTTATATTGATATAGAAAAGCAACGGGCATTTCACGATAAATTGCGAAAACTACATTTAAAAATGCGTCAGCATCATCAACAATTTACTGAGCAATATAAAAATCAGATGGCGAATTTTTACGAACAAGCGCAAATGTTGATGCAGGAAATTGCTGCAATGTAACCTACCACCACTAACGGACTCGCCCGGTATTGGTGTGAATAAAGTTGGATTTCGGATAAAAACCTACGCTGCCAGCCCATCCTGATGATAGTGACGGTGCAGCCAATAACTGGCTTAGAGTTCTTCAAACTGTCCGCCATCTGCATTAATGCTGAGTTTTATAGCGCATTAACAACCATAAGAAAAACGGTCCGCCTAATAGTGTGGTGATAACGCCAACCGGCAATTCTGCAGGAGCAATGATTAATCGGGCGATCGTATCGCAAATCACTAAAAAGCTACCGCCGAACAGCAGGGTTGCCGGTATCAGATAGCGATGATCTTCTCCAATTATCAATCGACATATATGTGGCACCATCATGCCGACAAAGCCAATCGGCCCGCACAAGGCAACGATAGCACCTACGCATAACGAGGTGACAAAGAATAATGCATAGCGAACATACTTCACTGAAACACCTCTACTTGAGGCTATTTCATCACCGGCCATTAACAAATTCAGTTCACGACTCAGATAAATAATCACTACTGCCGTCAGTGTAACAAAAGGTAACAGTTGCTTTAATTCCTGGTAACCGACAACGGTTAAACTGCCCATCAACCAGCGAATGATTTGAAAAGAATCGGCCACATTACTGAGATATTGAATAAACAGGATCAGGCTGGAAAAGAAAAAACTGATAGCAACACCGGTTAGCAATAAGGTTTCACCAGAAAAACCAAATCGAAATCGACTGATGCTGTAAACAAAACTGATGGCGATTAACGCACCGGCAAATGCACTTAGGCTGGTGGCACTTAATCCTAAAACCGTGAAACTAATACCTGCATAAACACTGATTGCCGCACCTAACGACGCGCCACTGGCGACACCGAGTGTAAATGGCGTGGCTAGCGGATTACGGAACATTGCTTGAAACACCATGCCACAAAGCGCCAGCCCACAGCCCGCGGTAAATGCAAATAACACTCTAGGAATACGCAATTCATAGATGATCATTTGCTGGATTTCTGCGGAACCAGCCGCTGCAAAATCCAGCCATGGACTGATAATTACCACCATAACGGTAAACAGGCTCAAGCCGAACAGTTTAAGTCTTATGCTCATGATTCATCCGCCAAGGCAATCAGTCGGTCATAGCGCGGGTGTTTTATAAACACAAAGGCTTGTTGGTAAAGTTGTTGTAAACGCTCGGCATTAAGAAACTGTTCAGCCGGACCATGCCACAGGCATTTACCATCGAGTAAGGCCAGCACATGTTTGCTGTGCTGCGCAGCGTGATTAATATCGTGGGTGACTTCAATAATGGTTTTATGATGCTGCTGATTGAGCTTACGGATCAGTTGATGAACTGCCACCTGATGATGTGGATCCAGAAATGCAGTCGGTTCGTCCAAAATCAATACAGGCGTATCCTGCGCTAAAGCAGCTGCGATCATCACTCGCTGACATTCACCACCACTTAAGGTTGACATCTTGCGATGGCGAAAAGGCTGACATTCGGTGATATCAAGGGCATTTTCCACTATATCGTGATCATAGGATTGCCATTCTGAAAAGACATGGTGATGGCTATATCTAGCCATTCGCACATAGTCATCCACGGTAAAGCTCAGATGGTTTCCACCATTTTGCGGAACATAACTGATAAGCCGTGCCAGTTTTTTGTGGCTAAACTGCGAAATTGGCCTGGAATCAATGGTAAGTTTGCCTTGATGAATTGGCAAAATCGCGATCAGGGTTTTTAAGAAAGTGCTTTTCCCTGAGCCATTTGGACCAACAATGCACAGGTAGTCACCTTGCGCGATATCACAACTAATGGCCTCAACTAATGTTTTGTCGGCAATCTTGACCGAAATATCGTGAGCACTAATCAATGTGAATCCACCTTTTCCCAATCAATTTGAGGATGGAAAATCTGTGCCAGATGTTCAGCTAATTGAATAATCCTGGGGCCGGGGATCACTGCGTAATCCGCTTGAATAATGTGTAATTGATTGTTTTGAATCGCATTGATTTTATCGAGCCGTTGCCATTGTTGCTTTAGTGCAGCGATATCCGGCGAATACACTTCAGCATCCGGGAAAATATCGATAATAACTTCAGGGTTAAGGCGTAATAATCCCTCTGTTGAGAGCGCTGGAACGCGCAGACGTGTACCTTGATAGACATTGGTGGCACCAAGGAAAGGCAATAAATCATTATAAAAATCCTGTTGCCCGGCGATATAAACTTTATCCAAATAATTGGTATTGGAGCTATGAGCAATTGCGATTAAAACGCTGGGTTTGGGGTGCCCGGCCACTTTTTGGCGAAGGGTTTCAAGCCGAGCATCAAAATCAGCAATCAGGTTCTCAGCTTGTGCGCTTTGCCCTACAGCAGAGGCGATATCAATGATACTGCGACGAATACCGGCCAGACTGGAATTATCGATACTTAATGTGGCAATGCCTAATTGTTGCAGCTGCTTTTTTAGCGCGTGCTGACGCTCCAGCAGGATCACCATATCCGCATCTAACCGAACAATCTGTTCCAGATTCGGGTCAAGATATCCCCCAACTTTGGGTAAGTTTGTTACTTGTGCGGGATATTGACAGTAGTCTGTTACCGCAATCACCTTGTCGCCAGCTTCGATGGCAAACAGTGTTTCAGTGATGCTGGGAGCCAGACTAATGATGCGTTGGGGGGACGATATTGCAGACGCAATGCTATCTGGCTGCGGTTTTTCAGGCTGCAGCCAGACGAAAATAAATACCGTGATAAACAGCAGAATCGGCCAAAAACGTGCCATTTTGGCTTTCCCGTACCTAAAACAGCTTATTATACTGCCTGATCTTGATGCAGATAGGTAAGGTGTATGAAGCAGATAATGTCAAAAGCAGAGTGTTTGTTTACTTTGCAGGAGATTGATGAAAGTTTGGAACGACTGGCAACGCAGCTGGACGAGGATTACCACGATAAAAATCCGGTGTTGTTGTGCGTAATGAATGGCGCGGTGATGACCATGGGACATTTGCTGCCAAAGCTGCCGTTTAATTTGGAAACCGATTATATTCATGCTACCCGCTATGGGGATAAAACTGTTGGCGGTGAATTGAATTGGCGTGCAAAGCCGAATATTGATCTTAATCAACGGCATGTTCTGCTGGTAGATGATATCTATGATCACGGTGTGACCCTAACGGCGTTGCGGGACTTTTGTCAGCAGGCTGGTGCTATTTCAGTGAAAGCGCTGGTTTTAACAGATAAACAGCACAATAATAAATATGGCATTCAACCGGAATATATAGGTTTACAGTTGCCAGACCGTTATGTTTTCGGCTTTGGCATGGATTACAAAGGCCATCTGCGTAATGCGCCTGGTATTTTTGCTATCAAGGAAAATGCATCATGATCGGATTGATTGGTGGCAGTGGTTTAACTCAGTTAGACGGTTTGGTGCTTGAACAGCAAATGCAGCGCGAAACACCTTTTGGTGAACCATCAGCACCATTAATGATAGGCAAGTTTGCCGGTAAAGATGTCGCTTTTCTACCCAGGCATGGCGAACATCATACTATTCCGCCACATTTGATTAATTATCGGGCCAATATCTGGGCGATGCATCAGTTAGGCGTTGATCAAATCCTCGCTGTCGCTTCGGTGGGAGGTATTACTGAAGCATACAACCCCGGCACCATCGCCTTACCTGATCAGTTGATTGATTACAGCTGGGGGAGGGAATCCAGTTTTGCCAGTGAGGATTTTTCAGCGGATAAACATATTGATTTCACTTATCCATTTGATGAGACCCTGCGTCAGCAAATACAGTTGGCTGCCAATATTGAAGAAATGAATGTGATCGATGGCGGAGTTTATGCTGTCACCCAGGGACCAAGACTGGAAACCGCTGCCGAGATCCGCAAATTTAAACAGGATGGCGCCGATATGGTGGGCATGACCTTGATGCCCGAAGCAGTATTGGCCAGAGAGCTAAATATCGCCTATGCCAGTATTGCGATTGTCGCTAATCATGCCGCTGGCATGAGTTCACATCCAGTGTCCATCGAAGTCATTCTGGAAACCATGGATGCAACAATGGGTCAGGTTCATCGCTTACTGAAGTGTGCTATTCCGCTGTTGTAGCTTCACCCTCAGAAGGCAAGGAATAGGTTTCCGGGCCGGTCATATTGGTTAATACCTGATCCGGAGTAGATACTGGGATCAGTTGCAAAATAGCCCCAAACCGCGGGTGATCAAAATAATGTACCTGACGACTACGAATACGGCGTAATTCCACTAAACGTGGTTGATGCAAAGTATGGAAGGAATCACTTTCAACCGAACGCACACCATCCTGTAACCACAGATCCAGATTGGCATGCAGGTAGGTGGCGATATGAAAACGCACCTGACCTTTTACCCGATCGGATTCTATTGCGACTGCCTGCGCACGATTACGATTACCTACCGCTTGTTGCCACGATTCATGACTGACGACACGATAGCCCGCTGAATTGCGCAAACGCTGTGCAATATCACCGAGATTTTTATTATCGGCGGGTTGAATAGCATTGTTAGCCATACCAACGCGTAATGGGGCGGGATCCTGCAAGGTAAATAGAGGGGATTGTTCATTGTCTGATGGATTAAGCACTTCAAACACAACCAATTCAACGTGATACCACTGCTGAGCTTGTGCGGTGAGACCAAAACTCATTAAAGCGACAAATAATATGCTGTTGGTTAGGTTTAGAAATTTCATAGAAAAGCAGTCCCGGATGACGAATGTGGCTATTGTCTAACGCTGACCCGAAAAAGTCCAAGATCCACCCGTTTATTGTGCATTGCTGGTATCATCCAATGAACATTAAAAGTCGCAATGGAGCAGAGTAATGGAAGGTTTTTCGCTATTTGTCATCGTGGTGCTGGTACTGGCCGTTGTCCTGATTTTAATGGGCGTCAAGTCGGTCGATCAGGGCTGGGAATATACGGTTGAACGTTTTGGGCGCTATACCAAGACCCTGCGTCCGGGTTTAAATCTGATTGTGCCGGTGATTGATAAGATCGGCGCACGCATCAATATGATGGAGCAGGTTTTGGATGTGCCTTCACAAGGCATTATCACCAAGGATAATGCGATGGTACGGGTTGATGGCATAGTGTTTTATCAGGTTATTCATGCCGCAAAAGCTGCTTATGAAGTCAGTGGCCTGGATAACGCGATTCTGAATTTAACCATGACCAATGTACGGACAGTGATGGGCTCAATGGATCTGGATGAACTGTTATCCAAACGTGATGAAATCAACACGCGATTATTGACGGTGGTGGATGACGCAACCACACCCTGGGGAATTAAAGTCACCCGTATTGAAATCAAGGATATTGAGCCACCGGCTGATCTGATTGAAGCCATGGGCCGTCAAATGAAAGCCGAGCGGATTAAGCGCGCCAATATTCTTGAAGCCGAAGGACATCGCCAATCAGAAATCCTACGCGCAGAAGGTGAAAAACAAGCTGCTGTTTTGGAAGCTGAAGGTCGTCGGGAAGCTGCTTTCCGGGATGCCGAAGCCCGTGAGCGTCTGGCAGAAGCGGAAGCAAAAGCGACTACTATGGTTTCAGAAGCCATTGCTCAAGGTGATGTTCAGGCAGTGAACTACTTTGTTGCACAGAAATACATTGAAGCACTCAAAGATATGGCCAGTGCCAACAACCATAAAATCATTATGATGCCACTGGAAGCGAGTAGCGTAATTGGTTCATTGGCCGGCATTACCGAGCTTGCCAAGGAAGCCTTCATCAGTAAAGAGAAGTGATATGCCCTTTATCGTAGATTTCTGGCATTGGTGGGTTTTGGCGGTGGTGTTGATAACACTGGAAATTATCTTGCCGAGTTTTTTTGCATTGTGGTTGGGAATCGCGGCATTTATCACCGGTCTGTTATTGCTGCTATTTCCAGACATACCATGGCAGTTTCAATGGTTGATGTTTGCCGTGTTATCGGTGTTAAGTATCGTGCTGTGGCGCAGATATTATGTCAAACATCCGATTGCAACGGATGAACCATTACTCAATCGGCGTGGCGAACAACATATCGGCCGTATTATTACGCTGACCAACCCGATTGTGAACGGACAGGGCAAAGTGATCCTTGATGACTCCACCTGGAAAGTGCATGGTCCAGACTGCCAAACGGGCACTCGTGTTCAAGTTATCGCTGTGGATAACGTCATTCTTAAAGTTGAAATTATTGGTTAACGATGGCTTTACTGATCGATTTAATGCGTCATGGAGAACCCCAGGGCGGAATGCGTTATCGCGGGCAGCTCGATGACCCTTTAAGTGAGCTGGGGTGGCAGCAAATGCGCTCTGCTACTGCGAATCTTCCTCCCTGGCAGCACATTGTCAGTTCGACCCTAAGTCGCTGTGCGGATTTTGCTCAAGAACTTGCGGATAATCATGCCATTCCACTGCAACTGGATCAGCAATTTACTGAAATAGGGTTTGGTGATTGGGAAGGTAAAACTGCCAGTGAATTGGAGCAACATCATAAAGCAGCATTTTATGCATTCTATGATGATCCGATTAACAATACTCCCGCGAATGCCGAACCACTTTTGGCGTTTCAAAAGCGTATTCAGCAAGCCTGGCAAACGCTAGTGCAATCCCATACCGATAAACATATTTTATTGGTCGCTCATGTTGGCGTGATTCGTGTGATTCTCACCGAGATATTAGCGATGCCTTTAGAAGCTATGTTTCGAATTCAAGTGCCTTATGCGGCTATCAGCCGCGTTGTGATATACAACGAAGGCCCACGACTCTATCCCCAGTTACAGTTCCATGCGGGGACGCTATGACAGCGTTTTTTAATACCGGTCTCAGCCAGCAGCAGTTTCTGGATGAATACTGGCAAAAAAAACCTTTAGTGATCCGGCAGGCTTTTTCTATGCCTGTCAGCGATCTTAGCCCGGATGATCTTGCGGCGTTCGCTGGTGAGGCAGAAGTCGAATCACGGTTGATTGAGGAATACGGTGACAAGCCCTGGCAACTGCGGCATGGTCCATTTGACGAAGAGGATTTTGCCGATTTACCAGAGACGCATTGGACTTTGCTGGTACAGGATATGGATAAACATTATCCGCCTCTGCAAAACCTGCTCACAGCCTTTGATTTTCTCGCAGACTGGCGCCGTGATGATGTAATGATCAGTTATGCACCTGAAGGCGGATCGGTGGGGCCACATACAGATAGCTATGATGTGTTCTTACTTCAGGCACAGGGGACCAGACATTGGCAAATCAGTGATAAGCCGTTAGTTGATGCAGTTTTCAGAGATGATACTGATTTACGCATATTGCAGCAGTTTTCAGCTGATCAGGATTGGGAGTTACAGCCCGGAGACATGCTCTATCTACCACCACACTTTGCCCATCATGGTGTCGCATTAAACCCCTGTTTGACGTTTTCGGTGGGGTTTAGAGCTCCATCGCAGTTACAGTTGCTCGATGCATTCAGTCATACTTTGCTGGAGCAGGATATTGCCGAACAACTGTATGCAGATGCTGATGTGAAGGTTATTCACTCTGCAACCGAGATTGATACCACTGCAATCCAGCGTTTTCAGACGTTACTGCTCGACAGCATAACTGACAATAACGATTTGATATCTTTAGCTGTCGGACGGCTGGTTACCGAAACCAAATCAACGTTGCAGGATTTGGCCGAAGAATTTGTAACCGATAAACTCACATTAGTTGAACTGGATGAACGCTTCAGGGCGGGTGAGTATTTGCAGCGCAATGAGTATTTACGTTTTGCCTGGCACAAACATTCAGTAGCAGCGTATTTATTTGTAGCCGGAGAAGCCTATCGCGTTGAACTTGCCGCTGCAGAACATCTCTCATGGTTAACCACTAAAGCGCAAATTCATGAAACAGATTGGCAATCAATCCGCAACTTTCCAATGTTAATGGAGGCCTGCTGCGAGTTGATTGCCGAAGGCGCGTGGTATTGGCCGGAAGACTTTATTTGAGCTATTTAGTCTGACGTTTGAATTCGGTATGGTGACATTTCGGGCAAGGTGGAATGCGTCCGGTTTTTTTAAAGTGCATTTCTGTGCCGCAGGAATCACAAACTAAAGTGCCGATGCCGGTAATTTCTCCAGTGTGATACTGCAAGGCCATTTGTGCTTGCGTGGCTAATTGGCCGAGTTCAAGCCGAGTCCGATCGGCAACGGAAGCAAATAATTCATAAAGCCGTTCTTCAACTAGTTGTAAATCAAAATTAAACCAGGTGGAAAATTCTTTTCCTGTGGTTTCAAGATATTCTGCTGCATCCTGTAAATCCCGTTCAACGTAATAGGCAATCTTGTCGGCTTCTTCTGCAGTCACTTCACGTAATTCAATAGCACGAAGTTTTGCCAGTTCGATACGTTGCTTAAGAGTTGGAACAGCATTCGCTTCAGCATCATCAAAAAAGTGATGGATGCGTTCCATCATTTTGTCATAGGCGGCGGTGAACTTTTCTTCGAAGTTATTATCTGACATGACTTAAGCCTTTATCTGATGCGGTTTTTAGGTTAACTTAGCACAAATTAATCCAACGGAGGAAACCGTTTTGATCACAGCACGCAAGCTTTTGTTTGGCGGGTTCTTATTTTGTTTCGGCTTGTTTCTGGCTGCTTTATATATGCAACATGTAATGGAGTTGGAGCCATGTCCGTTATGTATTTTGCAACGTGTGTTTGTGATGATTACCGGAGTATTTTTCTTAATCGCGGCCATACATAACCCTGCTAAAACAGGTATCCGAATTTATGCAGGATTGATCAGTTTATCGGCTTTAATTGGTGGGGCGATTTCAGCACGGCATGTCTGGCTGCAAAACCTGCCAGTAGATCAAGTTCCAAGTTGCGGACCTGGAATGGGTTTTATTATGGAAAATTTTCCGCTGACGGATGCATTGTCGTTAGTGTTAAAGGGATCTGGAGAATGCGCCGAAGTTTCTTGGACGTTTCTGAGCCTCAGTATTCCTGCATGGACGCTGCTGACTTTTATGGGGATGTTAGGCTTGGCTATTTTAGCTGTCTGGCGGCAGCAATAAACTGAAATTGAATAACGAAGCAGATGTTAGGTTATGTTGAGCGACTAACGGGCACGATAAACGATGCGGCCTTTGCTTAAGTCGTAAGGTGTCAGCTGTACAGTTACTTTGTCACCAGTCAGGATGCGGATATAGTTTTTACGCATTTTGCCGGAAATATGTGCTGTTACAACATGACCATTTTCCAGTTCAACACGGAAAGTAGTATTAGGCATTGTGTCGATTACAGTGCCTTCGAATTCGATATGATCTTCTTTTGCCATACAGGTCTTAAATTACCAAGCTATTAAAAGATCCATTTTGCCGTAAAATCACTGATTATTCAAAGCTTTTTTATCAAAATTGTGCCATTGCCCATCAAATTGTTGTAAAGCGGAGAAACGACTCTTATAACGCATTTTAGGACTATCACCGATCCAATAGCCTAAATAGAGCCAAGGCAGATTTTGTTGTTGCGCTAACTCGATCTGTTTCAATATAGCAAAAGTGCCTAATCCTCTTGCAGCACACTCAGGATCAAAGAAAGTATAAAACGCTGAGGCTGCATTGGTTACAAAATCGGTAATGGCAACTGCGAGCAAACCCTGCCGCGTTCTGAATTCAATAAATGCCGTATCACTCCAGCTGCTGGTGAGGAACTGCAAATAGGTTTCTTTACTGGGATTATCCATTCCGCCTCCTGCATGCCTGTGGGCAAGATAGCGTTGATAGAGATCAAAGTGTTCCGCATTAAAAACGGCTGGAGTGATGTTTATATACACATCATTATTGTCACGTAGACAACGTCTTTGACTGCGGTTCGGTCGAAAGTTATTCACATCTATTCTGACTGGCACACAGGCGTCACATGCCGGACAGAATGGTCGATATACGTGATCTCCGCTGCGTCTGAATCCGTGTTGGATAAGTTGACTGTAAAGTGCGTTTGTTAGCGGCCGCAGTGGATCGGGATAAATATTTCGCGCTAACCGGTCTTCAAGATATGAACAGGCATGCGGTCTGTCCTGATAAAAATCAAGGCTCATAAACAAAAGGGGATGTGATTGTTTGCCAACTGCCGGGCTGGCCAGGTAGGGCGCATAACTGCTGCACTTGCGGAACAAAACTTTCTCTTGGCATTGTCATTGCACCCAGGCGGGCCAGGTGATCAGAATACACCTGACAATCGATCAGCGGATAGTGCCACTGTCTAAGCTGCTGGGCGAGAGCAACTAGCGCAATTTTAGAAGCGTTTGTTTGATAACTGAACATGGATTCACCAAAAAACATTTTGCCAATGGATACCCCGTAAATACCACCAACGAGCTGATCATGCTGCCAGCATTCCACACTATGCGCATAACCAGCCTGATGCAGTTCTGTATAGGCCGCAATCATTTCGTTATGGATCCAGGTTTCATGTTGTTCGTCAGTTTTTTTAGCTTGTCTGGGGGCCGCACAGGCCTGCATTACGGCTTTGAAATCTTGGTCAAATGTAATGTTAAAAGGTTTCTGTTTTAGTGCTTTTTTTAAACTTTTACTGATATGCAGATTATCCGTTTGAAAGACCATGCGTGGATTTGGGCTCCACCATAAAATCGGATCATAGGCATTAAACCAAGGGAAGATCCCTTGACGATATGCATTCAGTAACCGAGTAAGAGATAAGTCGCCACCAGCAGCCAATAAGCCATGTGAGGTCGCTTGTTCAACTGCTGGGAATGGACTGTCTGCGGATACACCTAACCAGCTGATAGCCATTATTTAATCATTAAGTTGTAAGTTAAGCTCTTTCGCCCAGAAAAGTGCATCAAGATATGCTGCCAACAGTGCATCGGCACTTACAATAGAATAATCAATGGCGGACCAGTTACCGCGCTCGTAATTCAATACCTGATTTAATGCCATGCCTGCTGCACCCTCTTTATGGAGTAATGCAGTATGCAATTCTTCACTTAACGGCAAGTCTTGCAATAACACCTCAAGCGGTTTATCCATCAGTGCATCAAGAGTAGAAAACAGACCAGCAGCAAAAAACACATCGGCATGGCCTTTGTAATATTTTGCTAACAGCTCACACATCCGTCCTCTGATCATGGCGGTAGTGCGTAGTTCATTTGGTTTATTATCGAGTCCAGACAGACATAGCAGGCTGGCCCAGGTTTTTATTTTATTCTGACCCAGCATCACAATGGCCTGCCGAGTACTGCCAACCTCACGAGGCAGGCCAAAAAAAGCAGAATTAATCAAACGCAGTAATTTATAGCTTAAGGCAACATCTTGATTAATGATTTCAGCCAGCTCATCAACCTCTACTTCTGGATCCTGTAATTTAACCAGTAGTTCCATTAAGGTTTGAGCCGCGGGAGCGATTTTTTTGTCGAAACTGGTATCCGGCAGAGTATAGAAAAATCCCTGCAACAAATCGATATTGTGTAATTGACACAAGCTGAATTGCTTGGCTGCATTAACATTTAATGCACATAAAACCGCATGCTTTTGACGCCATTTAGGTAAGTTTGCGGATAACTCGTCTGCAGAAAAAACATCTAAATCAATCAATAAGGTCTGGCTTTGACCATTTGCAGATTTTGCGTTTACGGCATAACTGACATGTGTGGACGGCGGTTTAGCTAATGACTTTTCATTTGCTTCAATGATCAAATCAATACCTGGCATTGAATACTCAAAAAGTGCTTGTTGCCAGGATGCCGGAATAGTTAATAAGGTTTTTTGATTATGATTGATTGCTTGCAGAATATCCGAGAGCTGCGAGAGGAATTCAGGAACCGGCGCATCTTCATCCAGAGAATTACCATTGATATCTAGAAAGGTCAGATGATAGCTATCTACATCAAGCTTTTTGGAAATAAACAACGGCTGGCGGTGAATGAGACCGTTAAAGTGTTTTAGTGCGTCGTATGCCGTGTAGATTTCCGTCATGTAAATCCGCTCTTTAAAAAATCAGTTTCGATTAATAGGTTTCTCGTCCAGAAAATGCATGAGAAAGTGTACCACTGTCAACATACTCAAGTTCACCCCCCAGTGGAATACCATGTGCCAAACGCGTCACATAAATGTCTCTTGCCCGAGCCAATTCGCTGATGTAATGCGCTGTAGCCTGTCCTTCAACCGTAGGATTGGTCGCCAGAATAACTTCGGTCACGGTTTTTTGTTCGAACCGTTCAATCAGAGCGGGTATGCCTAGCGCTTCAGGGCCAATACCGTCCAAAGGTGATAAATGACCTGTCAGGACAAAATATTGGCCTTTATAATGCGTTGCCTGTTCGATGGCAATAACATCGCTAGGCATCTCCACAATACACAGTTGATCTTCACGACGGGTAGTATCACTGCAGCGACTACAGATATCTGTTTCGCTTAATATACGGCAACGTTGGCAATGTTTTACATTAGCCAATGCTTTGCTCAGCATCTCAGCCAGATGCTCGCCACCGCTGCGATCCCGTTCCAGTAAATGAAATGTCATTCGCTGAGCGGATTTCGGGCCCACGCCGGGTAAACAGCGCAGAGCCTGAATCAATTGATCAATACTGGGTCCGAGAGTTGCCATATTTTATGCTAGAAAGGCATTTTCATGCCGGGTGGCATCATACCGGCCATACGTTCCTGAGTGGTTTTCTCAACCTGTCTCACAGCGTCATTAACGGCAGCAGCGATCAGATCTTCAAGCATGTCTTTATCATCCTGGAACAGGCTGTCTTCGATGCTCACACGTTTTACGTCATGTTTGCCGGTCATGGTGATTTGCACCATGCCACCACCAGCCTGACCGGTCACTTCAACCTTGGCCAGTTCTTCCTGGGCTTTTTGCATATTGGCCTGCATTTGCTGGGCCTGTTTCATCAGATTACCTAATCCACCTTTCATAGTAGATCCTCTTTAAAGTTATAGGGGTTTAATTGATGTATCGATTATACGGGCATTAAATGCGTTTTTGATCTGTTCCACGACGGGATCATTGTGAATCGCATCCACTGCTTGTTGTTGAATTTCAGCGGCTTGCTGCGCACGTTCAGCGGCCAATGTCGGTACATTATCTCCATCTGTTGCTTCAGTAAATACTAATGAGACGTCGAAATCGAGTTGTTTACTGACGGCTATTTGCAATTTTCCGACAGATTTTTCATTGGCTAGATGTTGTAATTCGGGGGCAACGGAAAGGTAAATTTTATTGTTATCGGTGCGAATAAATGCACAGTGATCAGCGAGCTGTCTGGCGAAAGCAGAAAGTTTTAACTGTGCAATCAATGTGGTCCAGTTAGCTGTGGTTAGACTAATCAGCGGATGCGAATCGCCTGATTCCGGTTGCTGAACTTCTGAAGCCAGGGTCTGCTGAGCCTCTTTTCCGGCAATGAAATCTGTTTGATGTTCTAAAGACGGTTCATTGATTTCAAGTGTTACCGTATTTGTTTCAGCTTCAGGCTTGGATGCTGATGTCGATTCAAAGGGGGAAGGAGGGGTCTCTTCAGTCGTGGAAGAAGACATCTCAGCCGTTTCAATATATGGGGTTTCCGGTGCCGCGGCAGGCACTGGCTCAGAGTGAACTTGCGACTTTTTTACGGGGGGCTGTCCCGCATGGATATTGACTGCTTGAGGCTGAAAACTCAACATGCGTAACAAGGTCATTTCAAAACCACTGCGCGGATCAGCTGCATAAGGCATATCACGCTTGCCATGCAACGCTATTTGATAAAGCAGTTGTACAGTTTCAGCACTGAAAACAGTGGCAAAATTTTGTAAAGCCGCATCATCTTGCTGATCGAGAGTCTCTGTGTCGTCAATCAATTGGATTGTTGCAATACGCTGCAGGCTGGTCATTAAACCATCCAGCACCACGACAAAATCACGCCCTAAAGAAGCCAGTTCGTCAGTATGCGCCAGCAGTGCTTTGGCATCTTTGGCAGCAAAGGCTTCGAGTAATTGAATCAGTTGCTGTTGTGAAACACTGCCCAGCATCTGACTGACAATTTCTGAGGTGACTTTGCCACCGGCAAAAGCAATTGCCTGATCCAGTAAACTCAGTGCATCCCGCATACTGCCATCGGCAGCAAAGGCAATCTGGTTTAATGCCTCGGTTTCAAACTCTATGTTTTCCTGTTGCAGAATAAACGCCAGATGATCGGCGATTTGTTTGATATCCAGCCGACGCAGATTGAATTGCAGACAGCGTGATAAAATAGTGACCGGCAATTTCTGAGGGTCAGTTGTCGCAAACAGGAATTTAACGTGGGGAGGAGGTTCTTCCAGCGTTTTTAACAAAGCATTAAAACTGCTGGTAGACAGCATATGCACTTCGTCAATCAGATAGACTTTGTAGCGTCCACGGCTGGGAGCATATTGAACATTATCCAGCAGCTCACGGGTATCATCGACTTTAGTACGTGAGGCCGCATCAACTTCAATCAAATCAACAAAACGACCATTGTCAACTTCAACGCAGCTATTACATACACCGCATGGAGTCGAGCTGATGCCTTGTTCGCAGTTGAGAGATTTAGCAAAGATCCTTGCTAAAGTTGTTTTGCCCACCCCACGAGTTCCAGCAAACAAAAACGCATGATGCAGACGGTTTTGATCAAGACCGTTGATCAGCGCGCGTAATACATGCTGCTGGCCGACAACTTCGGCAAACTTTTTGGGGCGCCACTTGCGGGCCAGTACCAGATAACTCATGTAGCTTGTCAGATACCCAATGTGGTCATAAGGGTGGTGACCCAAACCAGCCCAATCTCGGCGCCCGAGTCCGATGGCTGCGCTGCTCCCTTCCGGGCCT